>JADIMB010000131.1 GCA_017694995.1 Candidatus Cryptobacteroides faecavium
CCCCTGCACGTATGCCCGGGTAGATGCCCGTGTCCCCGGTGTTGTCATAGTGCCACTGGGAAGGCAGGTACGGGTCGTTGAAGGCGGGGGATTCCGCTGACTGCGCCGCGGAAGGGGCACCGGCCCTGACCGCCTTGAAGCTGTCCGCCCTCTTGAGCCTCCGGTTGAACTCCACCCCGCTCACCTCACCGCACCCGGCAAGGGCGAGGGCCGCACCGTCAAGGTCCACCTCCTCACCGAACTCCAGCACATACCACCTGTGCAGGCCTGCGGCCCTGGTGCGCTCCTCGTCCTTGCCGGCATAGGGGAACAGCCTGTGGACCGAGCTCGCACCTATCTCCTCAAGCACCGCGTCCACATCCGGAAGGCCGGACCGCGTCTGGACTCCTGACTTGGTCAGGGCCGAGGATTCGACATCCCTCACGGCCTCTTCGCTGAAGTACACCAGGAGCCGCCCGGGAACGGCATGCTCCGATGTGAAGATCAGCTTGGAGGTCACATCTTCTGCCGGGACGTCTCCAGCACCTGTCGGCAGAGGGCCTTCCGTGCACGAGGCCAGCAGCAGCCCTGCCGACATCATCCCATACATGATTCTCTTTTTCAGCATATCACCAAACATTAAAATCCGCCTTCAGGGAAACCATCCCCATGAAAGGCCACAATTATAATAAAAAAACTCAGGGTTCCGCAGGCAAAGTCGTGGCCGTCTTCATAGACTGTCCCGGATCTTCCCGGAAATCCTGTCTGCCTGTTAAACAAAGTATACCTGCGGAGACAGTCTGTCCCCGCAGGTGTACATTAAGCGCTTGCCTGTCCGGCCCTGGTCATTTCAGGACTGACGGAGCCGCTTCCGCCACTGTGCGGACCCTGTACCTTGTCCCCGGGTCCTTCGGAAGAGGGTCGCATACGCCTGTCCTCACTGAGACGGTCACCGGAGAGGATGCAGAAGACCTAGTGAAGTCTGCGGCTTTGACTGTCTTGATTTTCCCAGCCAAAGACCGGCTGCCTTCTTGTATAGAATGGATTTGGCCCATATTGATGAAGCTTACGTAGCTTGGTTTTGCAACAGCGGAAGCAGATGCAGACTGTGCATCCAGATATACAGTCGCTGTCCCGGCCTCATAATATCCGGCTGAACCCAAGTATGAGCCATTTGAGCTGTTGAGCACAGGCACTTCAAGAGTTGTTGTCAGGGCTTTGAGCTGTTTTGTCCCGGCATCAACAGAGAACACACATGGATCACTGCCGTCACTGTTCTCAGTTGCATATGAATAAAGTCCATATACTTGAGTTCTCTCGGCATCGAAATAGCCGTATGGAGATCCGAACTGATTCCCGTAATCTTCATAACCGCTTTCTACTCCATTTAAGGTCAGCGTCAGTGCTTCTGGGTCATACGTCGCATACCATGATGCCATGTTTTTAATGCCCAGATTACGAACGAGAAATTCTGTTTCGCTTCCAGGCGTAGCCATGACTTCAAATTCATTGACAAACGGCTGGCTTGCACCTTCTGGCTGGCATGTCATTGAGTAGTTCCCTATCACCAGTTCACCGCTGTACGGCATTGCATCTGTACTGTAGTCAGATGATGCGATTCCTGACTCCCCATATACGTTCGTGGCCAGGATGACGATGGTGTAGGATGTGTTTGAAGACAGGTTCCTGAAATAGCTCATGTATGTCTGTCCGCTGTTGATGGCTGTGATGGCATCTGACCCCAGGTCATATCCATTGGCTTCGACGAGGGCAGGCCACTCGGACTCATCGTACTCGTTGAAGACCGCTGTCGTCGCCATCAGGTATTTCGCAGAGCGCAGCTCGCTTCCGTTCACTGCGAAGCCGAGTGTCGAATAGTCCGGGTTGTCGGCGACATCGTCTGCGAATTCCGGCCGGCTGCTTATCCAGAACAGCTCGGTGCTGACATCGCAAGGGTGGTCCTCAGTAGCCCCGGCGCCAGGGAAGTAGAACTGGTGGACAGCGGCGTCATCAGCCCTGAGAGCCCCTGAGGCGTCGGCTGGCAGCGCTACCAGGGTGTATACCCCGGGTTGCAGATCCGCTTCTACGGAGACGGTCTCCCCGCCCTGGACGAAATTCTCAACCTCATAGATGTTCTCCGCAGTATCGTCGGTAATCGATGCTATGACTGCCGATGGGTCTGCCGTAATGTCTCCAGATGCGAACACATAGCTTATCCCTGTGACATCGGCTCCGTATGTGAAGTCAAATACTGCAGATGCGGTCGTGTTGTCAGAAGCTATCCTCATACCGCTGTATGATGCTGCAAGCGAATAGTCACGGGCCTCATAACCAGGAAGGACAATGCGGAACATGCCGTTGCCATTCGCCTGAAGTGTCTGATTTGTGCCGGCGAACTGGAGTCCAAGCGCATTTGTAGGGAAAGTGATGACCCCTTCTGACAATGTACCGTATGCCGGAGTTCCTGAAGAGGAAGCCAGTGTACCTATATTATGTGCGCCGTAACCATTGACGTTTTCTGTTATTCCAGTAAACTGTAGAGGGATGTATACTTGGGCAGGATTGTTGTCTACAATCTGAACCGTAATGTTAGTCGGTGTATAGGAGAACTGTTCTGAAAGTTCTTCCTGAGTCCCTCCGAGTGCTTCTGTAAGCAGAGGCCATCCGAATGGTTCCTCAAGCATATAAACGCCCTCCTGAGTCTTGTGCCTGTGTATATTGACATCGACTTCAATAGGTTGTACTCCAGTATAGACGGTAAGGAAATCATCCCTGTATTTCCCTGTGCCTATAAGTTCCCACGGCCATGGAGTGATCGTGATTGTCAGCTGGCTGTGCCCGTAGGATGTGGTGTTGTTGGCATCATTCAGGAGCAGGTTTATAGGGTAGTCGGTACCGTCGGCAAGAGCGTCGCGTGTGAATGAAATCACCACTGAGCCGTCTGCCTGCCCGTCAGAGAATGTCACTGATTCCGGTACTGTGAAGAGTGACTGTGCAGAGGTCTCGATCTGGCTGAGATCCGCAAGGACACTCACGGTGAGTTCTCCTTCAGTGGACATCCTTTTCACGGGGATGGTCACCGAAGACACATTGTCCTCTATATCATACTGTGTAGGTACGGTGTCAGGGAAATACACCTGGGCGCCGTCTTCAACAGGCCCCGGCTGGAACTCCTCTTCGGTGCAGGACACGAATCCTGCAGAGAGGAGCGCAAGGGCGGAAAATAAAATCGTTCTTATATTTTTCATATGGATCTGTTCTGATTATTGCAAGTTATATGACATACATGGATCCGGATTGTTCGTATTGAGCAGGACAGTGTTCCTCTGCGCTATGGAGACCGGTATAGTCTGGTTCCACCACGGCGCCCGTCCCTCTGTATCGACTTCCGCTCCGGACGGGGCGTTGTTGGAGCCGTTCTGTATGCTCATGTTCAGTCTCTTGAGATCAAAGAGGATAAGTCCTTCTCCCCAGAGCTCTATCCTCTTCTGGAAGATAATCTCGTCGATAAGCAAGTCTCCGGAAGAGTTTGCCGCCGGTACTGTATATCCCGGTGCCCTGTATGACATGAAGTCCTCGAGCAGCCTTTTGCCTGTTGCCTCGTCGTAATGAGCTGTAGCTTCAGCCTCTGTAAGATACATCTCCTCCACTCTCATCAGAGGAATGCTTGTCACGTTTGCCGTGGCATAGTCAGACTTTTCCCCGCCTGCAGTGTGGAACTTGGCGCTAGCATAAGGGGCGATGATCTCGAACTCCTCTTCGGTAAGGTTGGTGTAAGGCTGGAAGGAAGCCCAGTCACGCTCAGGGTTCACGAAGGAGTTGCGGCGGAAGTCATTGGGGTTTATACGGGCATAGAGGTTTGACGGGATACCCGGCTGTGAGTTATATCCGTATCCGTACATCGCGTCCAGGCTCATGTGTGCACTCCATGAAAGGAGGTTGTTCAGGACTGTGTCCGTGGACTGGATCATGGCCCACATCCATGCGGCATTGACCGTGTTGAAACCTGTGGCTGGGTCAAGCCACTGCGCAGATGTCATGATGGTACATCCTGACGCGTCGATTGCCTTGCGGGCGTATTCCGCAGCAAGCCTGTAGGCTGCTTCTCCTGTAGGGACATTCTCGTAATTCACGTCAGAGAAACCTCCGAGCCAGAGATACGCCCTTGCCTTCAGCCCGTATACAACTGCCAGTGACGGAAGGTTCTTCTGTGCCGGGGTGTAGTTTGCAAGGCAGGCCTCTGCGTCATCAAGGTCTGAGAAGATGAATTCGAAAGCCGCCTCGCGTGTCATGCGCGGATTGTTGCGCAGTTCGTCCACTGTGGATGTCTCTGTCACAAGAGGCACGGTAAGTCCGTCTACCTTTGCTCTGTTGGTCTCATAGTCAGTGAGCAGCGGAGCATTTGCAGGAAGAGGGTCATAATGTCTTACAAGGTCTAGATAAAACAGTGCCCTGAATGCTTTTGCGACGCCTCTGTATTCGCTCAGGGACTCGTCTTCACCTACTGTGGCAAGGACGTCATTCGCTGCCTTTATGAACTGGTAGTAGTTCATATAGTGCAGCATGGACCATCCGCTTGCAGCATTAAGCGCTGATGTCTGGCATGGGTAGAGCCATGGCTGCCAGCGGTCGTAGTACTGGTTTCCTCCAGGCATATTGCCCGCCACCGGGAATACATCTCCGGCGAGACGGTCGTTCGCCCCCATTATACCCGGATATCCGAAATCGACATGTTCCCCCAAATTAAGGTAGTTCGTTATCATTATTGTCGGTATGGATGCTATCATTCCCTCTGTGGCGATAGGGGATTCGGCTATCTGGTCCGATGTGGCGTAACCGCCTTCAGGGAAGGTCTCTTCGATACATCCTGACAGCAATACTGCAGCACCGGCAACTATGCAGGTATTTCTTATTGATCTGTTCATTGTTTGTTCTGTCTTTAAATTAGAATGTAAGTGTAATACCTCCGGAAATAGTCCTGACAGGTGCGTAATAGAACGGGTTGGTTGTTCCGGAAATGGACTGTCTCGGGTCAAGTCCCTGACGCGCTGACCAGTACCATACATTCTCGCATGTCGCATATATGCGCAGACTCTCTACCAGGAACTTGCGTGTGATGCGGCTCGGGAGAGTGTATCCGAGTGTGACGTTCTGGAAATTAAGGTATGACGCGCTTGTGAGGAACCTGTCTGAAGCTCCGTTGGAGTAGGAGTCCCCGTATGACATACGCGGAATGTCTGTGTTTGTGTTTTCCGGTGTCCATGAATTCCAGAGGTCGCGGTGATATGTTGATCCCGTTGATGTTCCTGTAGGCGAGTTCATGAAGAATGCATATCCTGAGTCATATACCTGGCCTCCGAGCTGGTAGGTGAAGTTCACGGAGAAGTCAAGCCCCTTCCATGAGAGCGATGTCCCGAATCCTCCGTAGAGGTCAGGGATGGCGTCACCCTGTATTTCACGTCCGTTGGCAGAAGCCTCCGAGTAGTTAGTGGTAGTGACTCTCTCGAGTTCGCCTGTCTCCTCGTTCTCCTGGTAAACATACCACATTGACTGTCCTGTGCTCTGGTCTACTCCGGCGTATGTCGGAAGGTAGAAGTTGAAGAAAGTCTCGCCTTCACTGCGGAAATAATTCCCGTCCAGGAGTCCTGTCATGGTTCCGTCTGAGGTCGTGTTGGTCTTGTACTCGTCAGGCAGACGGAGGAGTTTGTTGCGGTAGTGGGTCATGTTGAGGTTGAAGCTCCAGAGCAGGTCTTTCGTCCTGATGATATCAGCGTTGAGCTCGATCTCGACACCCCTGTTGGCCATATCGCCTATATTCGTATAATAGGAGTTGTAGCCGGCCTCGGAAGGTACAGGAAGAGAGAAGAGCATGTCGGAAGTCTTCCTGTTGAAGAAATCGATGTTTCCGGAG
>JADIMB010000132.1 GCA_017694995.1 Candidatus Cryptobacteroides faecavium
CCTCCTTGACGGCGAGCTTCTCCTTGACAGACTCAAGCTCCTGTTTCTTGGAGGCTATGAAATCCTTGGTGTCGTAGATGTTCTTCTCCGCGATCTCCCTGAGGAGGCCCTGGTTCTCGATTTCCTTATTAAGGGAGTCATACTCCCGGCTGTTGGCTACATTGTCCACCTGGGCCTTGTACTTTTCAAGCTGGGCATCGCATTCCACTATGTTGTGCTTGTACTCCAATATACGCTTTCCGGCATCGTCAATCATCTCGTTGATACGGGCGGTCTTTGCCTTCAGGTCTGCTATCTCATGCTCCAGACCCTCTACTTCAAGAGGAAGCTCACCCCTGAGCTGAAGAATCTTGTCAATCTCTGTGTCAGCCTGCTGGAGTGCGTACAGAGTCTTAAGCTTCTCCTCGACACTCAGATCCGAATCTGCAAAGCTCTTCTGGATGGATACAAAGGTCTCCCTCTGGTCAATAGGAGTCTCGATTTTTTTTGTCTTCTTAGCCATATCGCTTAAAAATAAAATACCGGGTTACTATATATATTCTCCGTAATGCGGACTGCAAAGGTAGGAAAATTTTTCTTGAGTAGCGAAAATAAAATAGCAACTATCTCTATTTCACTTTCATAATGTCCGACATCCATAATCATGAAGTCCTTTTGCGTAAAGAAATGGTGATACGATATATCCCCGCACAGGTACAGCTGCGCACCGGCCTTCACCGCATCGCCTATGAGCGGACTGCCGGACCCTCCGCACATGGCCACCCTCCTTACCGGGACATCCACAGGCCTGGAAGTCCTGACGGCTTTGAGCCCGAACTTCTCCTTCACGTAACTGACGGCACCTGCGGCAGACAAAGGCTCCGGGAGATTGCCCACAGCCCCGAGTCCGACACCGCCGTCTTCAGGGGCAAGTATCTCTATGTCCTCCAGGCCAAGCCTCTGAGCCATCGCCCAGCTTACCCCGGAGACAACCTTGTCAGCCGTAGTATGGGCGGCATACACCGATATCCCCGCTTTCACGGCCTTCATCACAGCCAGGCCCACAGGGTCTTCCGGGGAAATGCTCCGCAGACCGGAAAAAATGAGCGGATGGTGCGTCACTATCATGTCTGCACCGGTCCTGACAGCTTCGTCCACAAGCTCGGGAGTACAGTCCAGAGCAAGAAGTATGGAGCTCACGCCTGACTCCGGCGAGCCGATACACAGCCCGCTGTTGTCCCAGCTTTCCTGGATGCCGAGAGGGGCGAACCTCTCTATCACAGATGTGACATCCTTGACTTTGAATTCCTTGTCCATAAACAATGTATGTCCTAAAAAATAATCATGCCGTGCGCATAAACCGGTCACAGCATATTCTTCACTTCCTCGAGCTGAGACCTCACCTCCTTGAGCAGCTCTATCGCCCTCACTTTTGACTCCACAGGCCTGCGGTCCTCCTTCATTTTCCTGGCGGCGCCTTCAAGCGTAAACCCGCAGTCCCTCACGAGAAAACGGATAAGCCTGAATGTGTCAAGGTCCTTCGCGGTGTAGAGACGGTATCCTTTCGCATTGCGGGAAGGCTTTATGAAAAGAGGGAAACTCCTGGACCAGAACCTGACCAGGGAGACACTCTCACCAAGCAGGCCGGCCACTTCACCTATGGTATAATACGTCTTTTCCATCGTCAATCCATAGACTGGCCCGCACTTGCAGAAAGCAGCAGCATGGCGCTGTACTCCTCCGGAGTGACAGAGCTGAAGAAAAAATTAACAGGATCCATAGCCACAGTATCCTTCCATATCTCATAGTGCAGGTGAGGGGCGAATGAATTGCCCGACATGCCTACCTCCCCAAGCACCGAACCTTTACTTACTCTCCGGCCTCTTCCCACCTTTATCCCGGACAGATGCGCGTACCTGGTCACATAGCCGTTGCCGTGGTCGACGGAGACCACATTCCCCAGCCCCTTTGCAGACCTCTGCACCGCAGACACCACCCCGTCCGCCGATGCACACACGGGCGTCCCGGCAGGCGCGATGAGGTCCAGCCCCTCATGCCTCACCTTCACCTTGTAGAAAGGATTGATCTTATCGCCCACAGATGCCCCGAATGAAGTATAGGTCAGATTTTTTATAGGGAACTCAAGCGGCGGGAGACTGTCCGCCCTGGAAGATGCCAGCATCTTGAATATCTCCATGAAAGTATCGTCTATCTCTCTGGCTTTCCCGCGCATAGGCGCATAGAGACTTTCAGAGTGCCGGGTTATGTCAGATGCCTCCAGAGAATCGCTTCCGGAAAGAAAATGAGAGGACTCGCTTCCCAGAGACACGATATCAGTCTGGAACAGGTCATTGTAAATCATATTGTCCTTGACTTCCAGGCCTGAGACTACATCCTCAAGGAGCTTCTGCTTCTGCTCCATCTCAGGATACATCTTCTCATACATGCGGTTCTCGGCCTTGAGCCTGCGCTCCTTGTCCGTACTGAAGAAAAGCGCAAACACCATATAATATAATATGGCGAGGGAGACACTTGCAAGGAAATACTTCAGTATCCGCAAAACCACAGCCTTCGGAGAACGGCTCTGCTTACGGAATCTGAAATTGTCCTTGTCATAAACATAATGGCTACTCATTTGTAAGTGAAATCAGAGAACTGTACTCCTGATGTGTCATGGAGAGGTCATAATAGTTGTACGGGTTCACATGCCGTCCCCTGTACAGGACCTCGTAATGAAGGTGCGGGCCGGTAGACTTGCCTGAGTCGCCGGTCGTGCCGACATACCCGCCTCTCTTTATGACGTCCCCCTCCTTCACACCTATTTCATCCATGTGCGCATATCTGGTCTTGTAGCCGAAGCCGTGGTCTATTATGACATTGTTGCCATATCCGTAGCGTTCCTTGCGGACTTTCTCCACCACACCGTCTGCGGTGGCATATATCGGATTCCCGACGGGGCATGCGAAATCCACACCTTCATGATATGCGGCACGGCCCGAGATCGGATCCGACCTGCGGCCGAAAGTACTTGATATCCTGTATGTGCCGGGAGTAGGGTCTATCGGAGGTATGGCAGGGATGCACTTCGCCATGTCCCCGGCCTTCCTGGACAGGGCAGCCACATCGTCAAATGAGCGGCTCTGGACACAGGTCTTCTTGGTCATTATGTCCAGACGCACCATAGTGGTCTTGAGAAGGCTCCCGTACCCCTGCTCGTCCAGCCAGGAATAGCGGTCCACCCCGCCGAAGCCGGCATTGCGCACCTCGTCCGGAATCTCGTTCATACCGAATATGGACCTGTAGACGCCGTCATCCCTCACCTGCATGGCCTCCAGGCTCGCCCCATAGCGGTCCAGCTGGCTGTTCATGACATCCATCCTGGATATCCACCGTGTATTTGTCTTGTTCAGGACCATCGTCTTCGGGAGGTCACAGCCGAGCACTGAAGTGTATATCCATGCATAAAACACCGCCATCCCGAGGCTGGCGGCAAACAGCAGGACCCCCTTCAGGAACCTCAGCTTGGCAGAACGCTCCTTGACCTCATAAGTCAAGGTCTCCTCATTGAAAATATATCTTTTGAACTTAGACATCGTGCAAATATACATATTTTTCAGAAAAATGTTATTATTTTTGCAGGTCAAACTGCAACCGGACAGATTCCGGCAGTCCGAAATATTACTTATTATGATGACTTCCAAAGAAATAAGAAAAGCATTCCTTGATTTTTTCGCCTCAAAAGGCCATACAATAGTACCTTCAGCCCCAATGGTCGTCAAGAACGACCCTACACTCATGTTCACCAATGCGGGGATGAACCAGTTCAAGGACTGGTTCCTCGGGAACAGCACACCAAAGTACAAGAGGGTGACAGACAGCCAGAAATGCCTGAGGGTCAGCGGAAAGCACAACGATCTGGAGGAAGTGGGACATGACTCCTACCACCATACCATGTTCGAGATGCTCGGGAACTGGAGTTTCGGGGACTATTTCAAGAAAGAGGCCATCAGCTGGGCATGGGAGCTTCTCACAGAAGTATACAAGATAGATAAAGACAGGCTCTATGCCACTGTTTTTGAAGGAGATGCATCCGACGGCACAGAAAAGGACACCGAAGCTCTTGAAGAGTGGAAGAAACACCTTCCGGAAGACAGGATACTTTTCGGCAACAAGCATGACAATTTCTGGGAAATGGGCGACACAGGCCCGTGCGGTCCGTGCAGCGAGATACATGTCGACCTGAGGGACGATGCCGAAAGGGCAGCTGTACCAGGCCGCGACCTGGTGAACAAAGGGCACCACCTCGTGATAGAGATATGGAACCTCGTGTTCATGCAGTTCAACCGCAAGGCCAGCGGCGAGCTGGAGCCGCTCCCTAACAAGAACGTCGACACAGGCATGGGCTTCGAAAGGCTGTGCATGACCCTGCAGGGGAAGACCAGCAACTATGACACAGACGTGTTCACAGGCATGATTGCCAAGGTAGAGGAGCTTTCCGGGCACAGATACCATGAATCCGAAAAGACAGAAGTGGCCATGAGGGTCATCGCCGACCATATAAGGGCCATAAGCTTCTCCATAGCGGACGGGCAGCTCCCTTCAAATGTAAAGGCGGGATATGTAATAAGAAGGATATTGAGACGTGCGGTACGCTATGGCTACACATTCCTGGGATTCAACGAGCCGTTCCTCTGCAGGCTGGTGGGCCAGCTTGCTTCAGACATGGGGGAATTCTACCCTGAGATACTGAAGCAGCAGGAGCTTATCGAAAAAGTGATCCGGGAAGAGGAGATGGCTTTCCTCCGCACTCTTGACAGAGGCATCAAGCTGATAGAGAACCTGATGGAGAAATCCAAGGACACCAGGGTCATCAGAGGTGAGGATGCGTTCGTGCTGTATGACACTTTCGGCTTCCCGATAGACCTGAGCGAGCTCATCGCGTCCGAGAACGGATACACCATCGACATAAAGTCATTCGAGACTGAGCTCCAGAAGCAGAAGGAGAGGGCCAGGAACGCCACCGCCATCGAATCCGGAGACTGGATAGAATTCCATCACTGCGAAAGCGTTGAGTTCGTCGGATATGACTTCACCGAGATAGACGGTGCCGCACTCACGCGCCACAGGACAGTCAAGGCCAAGAACAAGACCATGTACCAGCTCGTGTTCGACAGGACACCTTTCTATGCAGAGATGGGAGGACAGGCCGGCGATACAGGATATATCGTTTCCGAGAGCGGTGAAAAGATCAGGATTGTCAACACCATAAAGGAGAACAACCTCACAATCCACATTGCAGAGCGTATCCCGTCTGACTGCAGCGAAAGTTTCAGCCTGCATGTGGACACGGACAGAAGGCTGAAAATCACCAACAACCATACAGCCACGCATCTTCTCCACAAGGCGCTCCGCGAAATACTCGGCACGCATGTGGAGCAGAAAGGGTCATTCGTCACAGACGAATACTTCCGCTTCGACTTCTCCCACTTCGAGAAGATGACGGACGAGCAGATCGACAAAGTCGAGAACCGTGTCAACGAACTCATACGCGCCAACTACCCTCTTGAGGAAAACCGTTCCGCCACTATGGAGCAGGCACATGAAATGGGTGCGATGGCCCTGTTCGGGGAGAAATACGGGGAGAGGGTGAGGATTGTGAAATTCGGGGACTCAGTAGAGCTCTGCGGAGGGACCCATGTGAAAGCCACCGGCCAGATAGGATTCTTCAAGATAATATCCGAATCGGCGATAGCAGCCGGTGTCCGCAGGATCGAGGCGACCACAGGCGCCGCTGCCGAAATCATCGTAGACCACATGGAAAATGCCCTGCGGACAGCCAGGGCCCTGTTCAACAATGCACCGGACCTGGCGGGAGCCATAAGGAAGCTCATCGAGGAGAATGCCGATTTCAAGAAAAAGATAGAGGAAGTGGTCAAGGAAAAGACCCTTGTTCTGAAAAAGGTCCTGAAAGAGAACAGCAAGGATATCAATGGCGTGAATGTTGTCACCATCACAACGCCAACAGACCCGTCCATGCTCAGGAACGCAGCCGGCATGCTCCAGAAAGAGGCAGAGAATCTCGCTGTCATAGGCGCATTCGAATACGAAGGCAGGCCGCAGCTTCTCATAATGTACTCCAGCGACCTGGTAGAAAAAGGGCACAATGCAGTAAAGGACATCCGGGAGGCCGCCAAATCAATACTCGGCGGCGGAGGAGGACAGCCGGGTATCGCCACTGCAGGAGGAAAGAATGCGGCAGGGCTTCCTGAAGCACTCGAGACACTTGTAGCGCTTGCGTCAAAAGCTGACTGAGTCACAACAGCACCGTCATAAACGCCGTAGACACGGCCCACAAGAATGAAACTACTGGACAGATTCATACTGAAATCTTTCATTGGACCGTTCCTGGCGATCCTTCTGGTGGTCATTTTCATACTGATGATGCAGTTCCTGTGGCTGTACATCGATGAACTTGTAGGCAAAGGGCTCAGTTTCAAGGTCATACTTGAATTCCTGGGATGGGGGTGCGCGACACTGCTCCCTCTGTCCATCCCGCTTGCCACCCTGCTCGCCTCGATGATGACTCTCGGCACATTCGGAGAGAACAACGAGCTGCTGGCCATCAAGGCCGCAGGGATCTCGCTCAAACGCGTGCTTGCCCCGCTCCTTGCAGTATCGCTCCTGATAAGCATTGCGGCATTCTTCGCAGCAAACAACCTTGTGCCGGTGGCATACAACAAGATCTTCACCCTCCGCAGCGACATTAACAGGACAAAGGAGGAAATCAAGATACCCACAGGGACATTCTATGACGGCATCGACGGATACATCCTCAGGATCGAGAACAGGGACGAGGACACCCAGATGATGTATGATGTCATGGTATATGACCATACAGGGAAAAAGGGCAACACAAGCCTCACACTGGCGGATTCGGCCCTGATGCAGATGTCCAGGCACAAGACCTCGCTCACATTCATCATGTATGACGGGGTGAACTACGAGGAGACGAATACCAGGAAATACCGCGACACCACTCTGCAGCTCCAGAAAATCGAGTTCAAGCGGCAGGAACTGGTCATCCCTCTGGAGAACTACGGGTTCCAGAAATCAGAAGAAAAGGACTGGAACGACGCGAGGACAATGAACCTGAAGCAGCTTCTCCATGACCAGGATTCGGTAGGCAGGCTCAATGCCGAAGCGCAGGAAAAGAACATCCAGTCACTGACAGAAAGCCGGATACTGCGTTACAATCCGCAGCTTGACACGGCCAGCCGCGCGGTCACGAAGGGGATGCTCAAGGAAGAGCAGATAAACAGGTGGGACAATATAAATGAAGAGATACAGGCCTACGAGAAAGCCATCAGCAGTGCCAACGAATACATCTCCACTCTCACGACTTTCAGCCGCGACACATTCCAGTACACATTCAATATCAGAAGGATAGATATTGCCATACTCAAGAAGTTCGCACAGGCCTTCGCCTGCTTCATATTCTTCCTGATAGGAGCTCCCCTGGGAGCCCTGATCAGAAAAGGAGGACTGGGTACACCCGCAATCATATCCGTGCTGTTCTTCGTCGCCTACTGGGTGATAGACATTACGGGTGAGAAACTGGCGAAAGACGGTGCGGTGGGACCGGCGTTCGGGGTGTTCATCTCCACGATTGTCCTGCTTCCTACAGGCGTGTTCCTGACGTGGAAGGCGATAAACGATTCGGCGATCTTCAGCACAGACAGTATGAAGACATTGTTCAACAGATTAAAAGTAAAGATAATGGGATATGTGAAAAAGACCAGGATAGTATATATGGGTACTCCTGAATTCGCTGTGGCACCTCTTGATGCGCTTCTGAAGAACGGATACAATGTCGTGGGTGTAGTGACTGTAGCGGACAAAGCCAGCGGACGCGGCCTTAAGGTAAATGAAAGCGCCGTGAAGAAATACGCCGTAGAACACAATATCCCCGTACTCCAGCCGCTGTCCCTGAAAGACCCGGAGTTTGTCGAGGCGTTCAAGGCATGGAAACCTGACCTGGCTGTAGTGGTGGCGTTCAGGATACTGCCGAAAGTCATCTGGGAAATACCGCGGCTCGGGACATTCAACCTTCATGCCGCCCTGCTTCCGCAATACCGTGGAGCCGCCCCTATCAACTGGGCAGTCATAAACGGGGAGCATCTTACGGGAGTGACGACATTCATGATAGATGACGGGATGGACACCGGACACATAATATTCAGGGAGCAGTACAAGATTGAAGACACCGACACTGCCGGAGATGTCCATGACAGGCTTATGGAAATCGGATCAAGCCTTGTAGTGCAGACCGTGGAAGCCATAATGGAGAACCACGTGGAACTGCAGCTGCAGAAGAGTTTCATACAGGGTGCAGAACAGCTCCACCCGGCCCCTAAGCTGACACGCGGACTCTGCCACATAGACTGGGAGGACACCAGCAGGCATATCTACAACCTGATCCGCGGACTGAGCCCGTACCCAGGTGCTTTCACAACCCTGATAAAGGACGGGAAAGAGACCCAGATGAAGATATTCATGTGCAGGATAGCCGACGGGCAGATGCTCTCCGCCATAAAAGAAGAGGCATCAGGCAGATTCCCTGACGGGGAAATACCTGCCGGGACAGTTCTCTCTGACGGGAAGACATACATGGCCATAACCACTTCCGACGGGGCTGTACTGGTGGAAGACCTGCAGATTGCAGGCAAGAAACGCATGGGCGTCAAAGAGTTCCTTCTCGGTTTCCGTGACGCCGGGCTCTACTCCACAAGCAAAGGCACCTCCGCAGAGGTAAAGAAGCAGTACATGATATGAAGACAGCGGTGATAATCTGCAACGGGGATTTCCCGAGAAAGGAATATCCGCGCTATCTTATAAAGACGGCAGACCTCATAGTGTGCTGCGACGGTGCTCTGCAGACATTCCTCAGGCACAGCGCGGGCATCTTCGGAGAGCTGCGCAGTCCGGATGCCGTAATCGGGGACATGGATTCGCTCAGTCCCGCATTAAGGGAAAAATATTCCCACATCATAATACACGACCCCGACCAGGAGACAAACGACCAGACCAAGGCATTCAACTATATCATATCCAATTTCAAAGACATTTCCTCCATCCATATAATCGGAGCCACAGGGAAACGTGTCGAGCACACTGTCGGGAACATCTCCCTGCTGATGGAATATGCCCGGACATATGACCTGGAAGCCCTGGGGACCAGTGTGGACATGGTCTATGACTACGGCACAGTATGCGCTGTCACCGACACAGCGGAGATCCACTGCGGGAAAGGGAGGAAAGTATCCATATTCTCCCCTGACAACACGCTCAGGATACATTCTGAAGGACTTGAATGGCAGACTGACGGCGTGATATTCGACAACTGGTGGAAAGCCACACTGAACATTGCGTCAGAAGATGTTGTAAAACTCACTTTCAGCCACAGGTCCATTGCGCTAATTGCGATGGATTAGTCCCGATTAATTAGGAAATTCTCTATTTTAGTTATAATTTTGGAGAAAATATGATTATTGATTCATAAATTATAATACAGAAATGGCACAAGAAGAATATTTTCCGTCCGTACAGGACATAGAATCAGCAGCTAAGACTCTGAGCGAAATCCTCGAGCCGACTCCTATAATGAGGAACCAGAACCTTTCAGAAAAATACGGGGCTGACGTCTTCCTCAAGCGCGAAGACCTCCAGATGGTGCGTTCATACAAGATACGCGGGGCATACAACATGATAAGGTCCCTGTCCCCGGAAGTCCTCAAATACGGAGTAGTATGTGCAAGTGCGGGCAACCATGCCCAGGGTGTCGCGTTCTCATGCCATAAGCTGAACATAATGGGCTCCATCTATATGCCTACCACAACCCCGAAACAGAAGATCGAGCAGGTCAAGATGTTCGGCAAAGGCAATATAGATATCGTGCTTACCGGAGACACTTTCGATGCGGCCAACACTGCGGCGATCGAATACGCCGGCAAGACAGGGAAGACGTTCATCCCGCCGTTCGACCACAAGAAGATAATCGAAGGCCAGGGCACGATAGGGCTTGAGATCCTCCACCAGATGAAAGAGCCTCTTGACTATATCTTCATTCCGATAGGAGGAGGCGGACTCGCATCCGGAGTAGGTTCGTTCATAAGGCAGGTATGGCCTGAGACAAAGATCATCGGTGTGGAGCCGGCAGGTGCAGCCAGCATGAAGGCAGCCGTGGAGAAGGGCGAGATCGTGGACCTTCCGTCCATAGACAAGTTCGTAGACGGAGCCGCAGTAAAGAAGGCCGGGGAGCTTACATTCCAGATATGCCGCAAAGTCCTTGACGATATCATAGCCGTGCCAGAAGGGGCTGTCTGCACAAGCATCATAGACATGTACAACAAGAGCGCAATCGTGGTGGAGCCGGCCGGGGCGCTTTCCGTGGCCGCTCTCAGATTCTATGCGGACAAGATAAAGGGCAAGAGAGTCGGATGTATCGTGAGCGGAAGCAACAACGACATCACAAGGACTGAGGAGATACGCGAGAAATCAATGCTCTACGAAGGTCTCAAGCATTATTTCATAGTCACCTTCCCGCAGCGTTCCGGAGCAATACTTTCCTTCATCCGCGATGTCATCGGCCCGTCTGACGACCTGGTGCACATCCAGTACATAAAGAAGACGAACAAGGAAGAGGGCCCGGCGCTCATAGGCATAGAGGTCGCGAGCAAAGAAGACTACCAGGCTCTCATAAACAGGATGAAAGCCAACAACATCAACTACGAGTATATAAACGAGAACAACCAGCTGTTTGAAATACTCATTTAATTTAAACTGCAAGGAATCATGGTAAATATAGATTGGAGCAAACTGACATTCTCATACACGAAGACAAACACAATCCTGTGCTGCTCATACAAGGACGGGAAATGGGGAGAGATTGAAAGCCGGACTGACGACTATATAAAGATCAGTTCTTTTGCAGGCGCGCTGCACTACAGCGTCGAATGTTTTGAAGGGCTGAAGGCATTCAGGGGTAAAGACGGCAGGATAAGGCTCTTCAGGCCTGAAGAGAATGCAGCCCGTCTGCAGAGATCTGCCAAATTCCTTGGAATCGCGCAGCCGTCCACTGAACTCTTCCTGGAGATGTGTGAAAGGTCGGTAAGGGAGAACCTGGATTATCTTCCGCCGTACGGCACATCCGCTTCGCTGTATCTCAGGCCAACGCTCATAGGGTCAAACCCCCAGCTGGGGGTAAAATCCTCGAAAGACTGCCTTTTCATGATGCTCTGCTCCCCTGTAGGCGCATACACAGGAGGCAATCTGGAGCCTATCAAAGTCGTTATAGCCAGGAACTACGACAGGGCGGCGCCCAACGGGTGCGGATGCTATAAGCTGGGAGGGAACTATGCGGCATCCCTCTGCTCGTTCAATCTGGCCACCAGCCAGGGCTACAAGGCCGTACTGTACCTTGACCCTGCGACGAAGACAACGGTAGACGAGTTCAACTCCTCCAATTTCTTCGCAATAAGGGGGAACTCCTATATCACCCCTAAATCGGACAGCATACTTCCGTCCATCACCAACAAGTCACTTGAGCAGGCGGCAAGACACCTCGGGATGGAGGTGGAAAGGAGGCCGGTCCCGGTCGAAGAGCTTTCTACATTCGAGGAAGCCGGTGAGTGCGGGACGGCGGTTGTCATAACTCCTGTATACCAGATTGACGACAAGCCTTTCCTGGAGTCTGACCAGGTGACATCATACATTTACGGCCCGTCTACCGAATGTGGACCAAAAAGCCTGCGGCTCTACAAGTTCATCACAGGCATACAATACGGAGAAATAGAAGATCCGTTCGGATGGTGCAGGTTTGTAGAATGTTGACGGGAATACGGATATTCCGGCAATAGTAAAGGAGCGGCTCACACTATATTAAGCCGCTCCTTTATTATTTTAACGTGAATTCGATGAATTTAATTCATTAAAATAAACTGCAAGCCGAGAGCAGAGGACGAACTTGTTCGGACTATGCCGAGGCGCAGCGTGATTGTAAACAAAGTTTAAATTACATCGAATTACCTATTAA
>JADIMB010000133.1 GCA_017694995.1 Candidatus Cryptobacteroides faecavium
CCGGTGGGGCATGCGGCTCCGCTTCGCTACGCCGGCACCTCCACTGCTTCGGTTCCCTTCCGGAAACCTCGCTGACGCTCCGGTGCGGCCCTGAAGGGCCTTCCCATCTTAATCCCCAGTCACTTCGTGACGGCCCCTTGTTAAGGGGCGCCACCCCCTTGCCGGGGGCCCTGTCGCAGGCAACGGGCCTGCTCCTTAATAGGTAATTCGATGTAATTTAATGAATTAAACCCATCGAATTCACGTTATATTACAGATACAATACTCAAATATTATGGTCATCCCGGATCATGTTCAGGATGACCAATTTCAGGACCTGAAATACGGTCCGGGCAAATAGCTGCGGCCTGTCATAGGTAAGCATTTCGCGGCCGCTGGTGCAAATATACTGTTTTTTGGATACTGTTTCAGAGTTTCATATGATTTTTCCTTATCTTTGGGCCGTTTTTAACTGGACTGCAATGAAAAAGACACTTATCGCCATCGTCATGGCAGGCGCCATGTCCGCAAATCTGACCGCCCAGGAAATCGGGAAGCATGAACTTGAAGACATCCGGGAATCCTTTACCGGGACCGTAGATGACATCGCCAGGATGAACGCAATCTCAGGTAACCGCGACCTGAGGAAACTCGCTGTCGACAGAGAGCATCAGGGAAAGACAGACCATTTTTTCAGATACAGGGTCAATGTAAGCGGGATAACGGACCAGCAGCAGTCAGGGCGGTGCTGGATGTTCACCTCCATGAATGTCCTCCGGCCTTCCGTAATGGAGAAGTTCGGCATAGAGGAGTTTGACTTCTCCCACAATTTCTGCTATTTCTGGGACCTTTTCGAGAAAAGCAACCTTTTCCTCGAGAACATCATAAGGACAGCGGACAGGGACATCATAATGGACAGGGATGTCGCCTGGTTCTTCCAGAACCCGGTAAATGACGGAGGGGTCTGGAACAGTTTCCTGAACATAGCCGGGAAATACGGGGTCGTGCCTGCCTCCGCAATGCCGGAGACAGCACATTCTGACAACACCTCCATGCTCACGGGCATACTCAACGAGTACCTCAGGAAAGAGGGCTACGCCATCCGGCAGATGATAAGCTCCGGGACTTCCGAAGTGAAGGCAAGGGAATACAAGATAGGGGCAATGAAAGGGGTCTACCGCATCCTTGCGCTGTGCCTCGGCGAGCCTCCGGCCGTCTTCACATGGAGATACCGGACTGCGGACGGTGAAATAAAGTCCCTGACATCCACACCTGCAGAATTCTACCGCAGCATCGTCCCGGCGGATTACGGGGCCGGCAGCTACATAATGGTGATGCACGACCCGACCAGACCGTATTATAAGGTGTATGAAATAGAGAACTACAGAAATACATTCGAAGGAGTGGACTGGAAGTACCTGAATCTTCCTCTTGACGAGATAAAGGCCTCCGCCATCGCATCCATCAAAGCGGACGAGGCCCTCTACGCATCATGCGACATCAGCCGCTACTACAAGGCAGATGAAGGGATTGCGGATCTGGACATTTATGATTTCGAGGCGCTTCTGGGCATGGACTTCGAAATACATGACAAGGCTGCCCGCATCATGACACGCCAGAGCGGGTCCGCCCACGCAATGACACTCATCGCCGTGGATACGGATGACAGCGGGAAGCCTGTAAAATGGCAGTTCGAGAACAGCTGGGGACCGTCAGCCGGCCATGAAGGATACTACACGTTTACGGACGCGTGGTTTGACGAGTACATGTTCCGCATGGTAATCAGGAAATGCCACCTGAGCCAGAAGGCCGCCGGAGCCCTGGACACGGAACCTGTCATGCTTCCAGCATGGGACTACATGTTCTGACCGCAGGCTGACATATTGGCAGGCGCTCCGGCATGGCAGATATTTTGTTCCCCTCATGAGGGCATTTTATGCCGGTACATTAATAAATGAAATAAAAAACAAAAGATATGGCACAGGATAACAAAGAAGAGAAAAAAGTGCAGGACGGGCCTGCCCAGCAGCAGGAAGACAAGTCCGCAGAAAAGGATTCCCCAAAAGACATCAGGAAGGAAATGAAAAAGGAGGAAAAGGAACTGAAAAAAGAAAAAGGGAAAATCGAAGACCTCGAGAAACAGATAAAGGACCTGTCCGAGAAGATAGCCAAAGAGAAGGACGACTATCTGAGGCTCATGGCGGAATTCGACAATTTCCGGCGGCGCACATCCCAGGAAAAGCTTGAACTGGTGAATGTCGCTTCGGAAGATACCATCAAGGGCCTGCTGCCTATACTGGATGACTGCGAGAGAGCTATCGCGGCACTGAAGGATTCGGAGGACAGCGCTGCCGCAAAAGAGGGGACGGAACTCATATACAACAAGCTGATGGCATACCTGAAAGGCAAGGGGCTTGCCAGGATAGAAGCCCAGGGGGCGGCATTCGACACGGATGTGCATGAAGCCGTAGCCCAGATGCCGGTACAGGAAGAGGACAAGAAAGGGAAAGTGTTCGATGTAGTGCAGAGCGGATATACTC
>JADIMB010000134.1 GCA_017694995.1 Candidatus Cryptobacteroides faecavium
ATAGGTAATTCGATGTAATTTAAACTTTGTTTACAATCACGCTGCGCCTCGGCATAGTCCGAACAGGTTCGTCCTCTGCTCTCGGCTTGCAGTTTATTTTAATGAATTAAATTCATCGAATTCACGTTAATTTATGTTTGAAAATATTCAATTTTCAGTGGCAGTACTCTCTCCTGAGTTCCCGTGTCCAAGGGTGAATACCGTTATTTCGGCATTTACTCCGATGCGGGCGGGGAAAAGCGTCGTTCCCAGGCCGTCATTGACATACAGCTGCTGTACCCCGCGGTCAGTACGGGCTGTATAAAGACCGCTGTTCTCCCTGAAGACCAGTCGGCCTGGCTCAAGCCCCAGGATACGGAGCTGGGCGTTGTGGGTGTGTCCGGAAAGCATCAGAGAGATGTCCGTCCTGCCCAGTACAGCCGCTCTCCAGTGGGTAGGGTCATGCGAGAGGAGTATCTTGAAAGCACCCCTTGCCCCCTCCATGGCCCTGTCAAGGTCGCCATGCGACTCGAACTGAGGCATAGCCGAGATATTCTCCACCCCTATGACCGAGACAGTGCCGGAAAGCCCTGTGGAAGAGTCAGTACGGACAATGTCGACATGGGTATTGTCCAGAAGGTTCCATCCGGCCTCCTTTTCGGCTTCCCTGACCCTCTCAACAGCCTCTGCGCGCTCACGCTCCGACTCCCATCTGTTATAAGGGCAATAATCATGGTTGCCGGTCACAGACAGCACCCCGTCCCTGGCCTTGAGCCTCCGGAGTTCACCGGCAAACGCGGCGGTCTCGTCAGGATGTGAAGTCACCAGATCCCCGGTGTAGACAATCAGGTCGGGATCCTGGGCATTGACCTTGTCAATAATACCGGAAAGCACCCGCGGCCTGTCCCTGAACGAGCGGAGATGCAGGTCCGAAATCTGTACAATCCTGTATCCGTCAAAGGATTCGGGTATCTTCTCGGAAACAGTCCTTATATGCTTCACCTCCACCCGGTTGCGCCCTGCCACATACCCGTACAATATCAGGAGAGGAGGAAGGAGCAGTATCCACAGCCCGTTGACAAACACTGTATGGAAGCTGGCTCCGGCAAGGGCCGAGATTCCTGCAGCGGCCGCAAGAATCACCAGTATCACGGCGCTCACGGCCAGCAGCGCCACAGTCACAAATATGATTTCCATCTCTATTCTGTTTTTCGGGCGCAAATTAAACAATTTCATCAATATGTGTAATGATTTCTGTAAAATAGGTTATGGAAGTCCGGAGACAGGTATGTACTTTTGCAGAAACAAAAACAATCCTTTTATGCTGAAAAAAGCCAGACTTGCCGCCGCCATAATATTCTGGGGCATAATCACATTGCTTTTCCTTGACTTTACAGGGACACTCCATGCGTGGTTCGGATGGATGGCCAGGATACAGTTCCTGCCGGCCGTGCTCGCGCTCAACCTTGGCGTGGTCATCCTCCTGGTCGCGCTTACCCTTGTCTTCGGACGGGTGTACTGCTCGGTAATATGTCCTCTGGGGGTATTCCAGGACGTGGTGTCATGGATAAACGGGCGCAGAGGCAAAAAAAGCAGGATGAGGTTCACATGGTCTCCGGCCAAAGACTGGCTGCGATACGGCATGCTCGCGGTTTTCATTGCCGCACTGGCTGCAGGGGCCGGTTCTGTCGTGGCTCTTCTGGCTCCGTACAGCACATACGGCAGGATAGTCTCCAACCTCTTCTCCCCTGTCTACAGATGGGGGAACAACCTTCTGGCCTGCTTCGCCGAAAGGATTGACAGCTACGCCTTCTACACCACCGAAGTATGGGTCAGGAGCGTACCCGCCTTCATAATAGCGGCCGCAGCCTTCATATTGATAGCTGTCCTTGCATGGAGGAACGGGCGTACATGGTGCAACACTGTCTGCCCGGTGGGCACAGTGCTCGGGTTCCTCTCCAGGTTCTCCCTGTTCAAGATCCGGATAGACGCCGGGAAATGCAAGTCATGCAGCCTCTGTACACGCGGATGCAAGGCTTCCTGCATCGACTGGAAGAACCACAGTGTCGACTACAGCCGGTGCGTGGACTGCTTCGACTGCATCGGCACCTGCAGGCACGGGGCCATAAGCTATTCGCCGTGGAAGCGCACTGCAAAAGAACCGGCCGCCAAAGGACTTCAGGAGCAGGATTCTGTCCGCCCGGACTCATCCAGACGCAGCTTCCTGTCCATCACTGCCATGCTTGCCGGGTCCGCCGCCGTCAAGGCGCAGGAGATGAAAGTGGATGGAGGACTGGCCGTCATCCAGAAAAAGAAAATCCCGCACAGGAGCACAAGGATAGTCCCTGCAGGGTCAGGAAGTATCAGGAACTTCGAGAACCACTGTACCGCATGCCAGCTCTGCGTATCTGTATGCCCCAACCTGGTGCTGCGGCCATCCGCCGGGATAATGACCCTCATGCAGCCTGAAATGTCATATGAAAGGGGATACTGCCGCCCTGAATGCACCAGATGCGCCGATGTGTGCCCTGCAGGGGCGATTCTGCCCGTCTCTGCTGAAGAGAAGTCATCCACCAGGATAGGCCATGCAGTATGGGTCAGGGAAAACTGTGTCCCCCTTACAGACGGGGTCAAATGCGGCAACTGCGCCCGCCACTGCCCGTCAGGGGCCATCATGATGGTGCCTTCGGACGCCTCGGACCCCGGTTCGCCGGAAATCCCGGTCATTAATACAGAGAAATGCATCGGCTGCGGGGCATGCGAATACCTCTGCCCGGCAAGACCTTTCTCGGCAATCTATGTGGAAGGGCACCAGATGCACAGTGAATTCTGACACAGTATCCGAATATACTACAAACACAAACGGCAATCATGGAACAGAAAGACAAGAAACAGATATCGCGCAGGGATTTCCTCAGGACAATGGGCACTGCAGGGCTTGCTGCGGCCGGAGTGACTGCATGCGCGGACGGCACATCCTCCGGGGACAGAGATACCGCCTCCGGCCAGCAGGGTACGATGACATACCGCACCAACCCATCCAGCGGAGACAAGGTCTCCCTTCTGGGATACGGATGCATGAGATGGCCTTCAGTGGGAGGCAGGAGCGCAAGGGAAGGTAACGAGGAGATAGACCAGGAGATGGTCAATGCCCTGGTGGACTATGCCATTGCCCACGGGGTCAACTACTTCGACACATCCCCCGCTTACTGCCAGGGCAAATCGGAGCACGCGACAGGAATAGCCCTCAGCAGGCATCCCCGCGAAAAATACTTCATAGCCACCAAGATGTCCAACTTCGCGCCTTCCACATGGAGCCATGAAGCTTCCGCAGGCATCTACAGGAACTCCCTCAAGGAGCTGCAGGTCGACTATCTGGACTATATGCTCCTGCACGGCATCGGCATGGGGAACGGCATGGAGGAGTTCAAGGCAAGATTCCTGGACAACGGCATCCTGGATTTCCTGCTTGAAGAGCGCGGGGCCGGGCGCATCAGGAACCTGGGATTCTCATACCACGGGGACGTCCGGGTGTTTGACTACCTGCTCTCCAGGCACAGCGAGATCAGATGGGATTTCGTGCAGATACAGATGAACTACCTGGACTGGGAATACGCCAAGCAGATCAACCCGAGGAACACAGACGCGGAATACCTGTACAACGAACTGGCGTCAAGGAACATCCCTGTCGTGATAATGGAACCTCTGCTGGGAGGGCGTCTTTCCAATGTCCCGGACAACATCTTCACCATGCTCAAGCGGCGCGAGCCCGGGAGCAGCGCGGCATCATGGGCGTTCCGTTTCGCCGGAAGCTTCCCCGGAGTGCTGACTGTCCTGAGCGGGATGACCCGCATGGAACATCTGCAGGACAACCTGAAGACATACTCCCCTCTCGACCCGCTGACAGAAGAGGAATTCTCTTTCCTGCAGGAAATCGCCGCCAGGATGATGCAGTTCGACACCATACCGTGCAATGACTGCAAATACTGCATGCCGTGCCCTTACGGGATAGACATACCGGCAATCCTGCTCCACTACAACAAATGCCTGAATGAAGGGAACACCCCTTCCTCCCCCGCCCAGGAAGGCTACAGGAAAGCACGGAGGGCATACCTGGTCAGCTACGACCGTAGCGTGCCGAAGCTCCGCCAGGCGGACCACTGCATAGGATGCGGACAGTGCAGTCCTCACTGCCCTCAACGCATAAACATCCCCGGGGAGATGCAGCGCATAAGCAGGTATGCGGAAAAGCTCCGCACTTCAGAATAGGCTGGTCATCTGAGTGTCACAACGGTAACCCCCGGCGGTCCGGGACGGTACGAGCAGTGCAAGGCGAATATCTCATCAAGCTCCTTTCTCACCGCATCTCTGAGGATACCGTCCCCGACACCATGGATCACGGTTATCTTCATGCCGCAGTGACGCAGGTTCTCCCTCAGGACCCGCCTGAAATATTGCATCTGGTAGTCCAGCCTGGAATTTTCCGGGACAGCATATCCCCCCGGCAGGGCTCCGATATGCAGGTCTATTGTCAATGTGTTTGTATACCTGGGCCTTAGGGGCGTGGCGCCTGCCATCTTCTCTCTCCGGCCCGGCTTCATGACCCCGGAGACCATCTGTCTTTCCTCCTGCAGGTCAGCAGGCGCGACCTCGCTGTATCCGGCCTCTATGACAAGCCCGTCTTCTGTCTCCACGCGGACTTTCTTCCCCAGGGACAGCACCGTACCTTCCAGGTCGGAGTCTACCATGACCACATGCTGGCCGGGGCGCAGGGTACCATACCTGCACGGTCCGGGACCCGCCGCGGAGTCCTGCTCCCTGGCCCCGGATGCAGGCCGCGCTTCCTTGATCACGGAACCGAGATCCTTCAGGTCATGTATTTGCCTCATTTTCCCCATCAGGGCGCAAACTTACTCAAAATCTTCCGATTATATGCGCAATAGTGCAGACAAGTTCATCTGAAGCATTGCCGGTATCGGTTTTTTCATATAATTGCCGGACTTAAACCGCCAACTGAAGAAATATTTTCAAAAAGTCATACGATGAAAGAACTTTCCTCCACACAGCAGATGCCCCAGGCGCAAGGCAAAGAACATGTGGTATGGCTGGACACAGTCCGGCTTGTGGCCATGTTCACAGTAGTGTGCTGCCACAGTGCAGACCCTTTCAATTTCTACACAGGCGGCTCCACCGATGACCTGGAAGCAATCAAGTTCTGGGGCGCACACTGGCATGGGGCATCCCGGTATGCATCCAGATACCGGCAGCGGCAGCAGTCGCATTCGCCGTATCATGGCTCCTGGTCCTGGGAATACGCAAGCTGGCAGGGAAAAACGCCGGATACATTGTCGGCTGATTCCCGATTCAGGGCGATTTCCCTTACAGACTGCATACATTTTCCTGGAATTTGATTACATTTGAAAGGAATTCAGAAGCTGATTAAAAGGATTACACTATAAACTGTAACTGACAATTATGCTCCAGGAAATAATTCTCATTGCGGCGGGGCTTGTCGCTGGGCTGATTTCCGGTACAGTGGGCTTTGGCGGAAGCCTCATCCTTCTGCCCACGGTCACGTCATTCTACGGTATAGAAGTAGCCGTGCCGATGGCCACTGTAGCCCAGCTGCTCAGCAATATTTTCCGCATGGGGGCAGGGTTCAAGGCCATCAGATGGAGGAAGGTATGGCAGTTCCTCATCCTTGCCGCTCCGCTTACCGTAGCCGGCGCATACGGATTTGTAGTGGTACCGAAAGAGCTGATGACACGCATCCTGTGCGCAGTGCTGGTTATTTTCGCCATCCTCGAGCTCTACCAGAAGATAACCCTTCCGAAATCAAGGATGACAATGATTGTAGGAGGAGGGATCTCCGGCGTGATAAACGGGCTGCTCTGCCTTTCCGGCCCTGTAAGCAGCGCGGTATTCCTGACTTTGGGGCTCTCCCCTGTCGCATACATAGCCACCGAAGCCGCATCGGCCACCATAATGCACATTGTGCAGATGGTCATGTACGGGGAATTCGGCCTGCTGGACATAAAGGTGCTGCTTGACGGGATATACATAGGAGTGGCGATGTCGCTGGGCAATTTCTTCGCAATGAAAAGGATACAGACCATCAAACGCAGGAACTACAGGAAGATAGTGGCTGCAGTGATGATAGCCGCCTCGATATGGCTTTTCTTTTCTGTATGAGAGAATCTCCGGCGGACGTGGCAGGTCCCGCGCGTTTCACCCACGGGCCGCAAATAAATTTGCTATGATACCGGCTTCTGTGTAAATTTGGGAAAATTAGACTGACCGTCAAGGGAAACCTCAGCACAATGACACCTGAAAGATCAAGGGAACTTGTAGCCAAGCTCATGACTGAAAGAAAACTGGAGGCCTGTGAATACAGGTCTCTGCTTCTGTGTGACGCAAGGGATTCCGCCATACTGCACGAAGCAGCCAGAGAGGAAGCCGTAAAACGGTTCGGGAACGGCATATTCATACGGGGACTGATCGAGATAAGCAATATATGCAGGAACGACTGCCTGTATTGCGGGATAAGGAAAAGCAACCATGACATCACGAGATACAGGCTGACAGGAGAGCAGATACTCCAATGCTGCAGGCTCGGGTACAGACTGGGATTCAGGACATTCGTACTGCAGGGAGGCGAGATTCCGGAAACAGGCGAAAACGAGAGGGAGCTGGAAAAGACCGTATGCGACATACATTCAGAGTTCCCGGACTGCGCCGTGACACTCTCGCTCGGGGAGCGCAGTCGGGCAAGCTACACAAGGCTGAGGAAAGCAGGAGCTGAAAGATACCTGCTCAGGCACGAGACACGCAATGAAGAGCACTATGCCATGCTGCATCCGCCGGGAATGTCGCTGCAAAACAGGCTCGAGTGCCTGGAGACACTCAAGTCACTGGGATACCAGACAGGGACAGGCATCATGGCAGGAAGCCCGTACCAGAGTACAGGCGACATCATTGAGGACATACTGTTCATCCAGGACTTCAAGCCGGAAATGATCGGTGTAGGGCCTTTCATACCGCACAAAGACACTCCTTTCGGGGACTTCTGGAGCCATGCAGGCCGCCCCGGCGGCGCAGAGCCCGGCACAGACAGGTACGGTCCGACGCTGCTTCCCGGGAGAAGCCGCAGACAGGCAGCCCTGGAGATAACCCTCAAGCTCATATCCATATTCAGGCTCATGCTCCCTGATGCACTGATACCGGCGACCACAGCCCTTGCCACACTTGACCCGGAAGGCCGTGAAAAAGGGATTCTGGCTGGAGCGAATGTCGTGATGCCCAACCTTTCCCCACCCCAGGTCCGCATGGAGTACTCCCTTTATGACAGGAAGGCCTCTTCCGGGGCGGAGGCGGCTGAAGGGCTCGGGATGCTTAAGGACAGGCTGGCAAGGATAGGATACAGGATAAACGGAGGGAAAGGCGGATTCGGAGAGAAGGATTTTCAAGAAAATCCGAAAACAGGCTCTCAAGACTACACATAATATTGAACACCATGACAGATTTCAAGGACAGGAGAAGCATACGTAAATACAAAAGGCAGGAATTGCCGGCAGGTCTGATAGACAGGCTTGTGAAAGAGGCATCCAGAGCAGCCACCATGGGCGGGATGCAGCTGTACAGCGTAGTGGTGACAGAAAGCGCCGCAGGAAAGGAGAAGCTTGCAAAAGCGCATCATGACCAGCCGATGGTCACCCAGGCAGCAGCTGTGCTGACTTTCTGCGCGGACTTCAACAGGTTCAGCAGATGGTGTCTGCAGCGTGACGCCGATCCGGGATACGGCAATTTCATATCATTTGTCAACGCCGCCACAGACACCCTGCTTTTCGCCCAGGCGTTCTGCACCCTGGCGGAAGAGAACGGGCTGGGGACCTGCATCCTCGGCACTACCGTATTCAACCCTGAAATGATCATCAGGATACTGGAGCTGCCCCCGCTTGTAGTGCCTGTGCTCACTGTAGCGGCAGGGTACCCGGACGAGTGGCCGGAGCAGACGGACAGGCTTCCGGAGGAAGGGATAATCCACCGTGAGAAATACACCTGCTTCAGTACAGGGCAGATAGACATGATATATGCACAGAAGGAGGCGCTGCCGGAAAGCCGGCACTTCGTGCAGATAAACGGGACCGAGAACCTGGCTCAGGTATTCACCAGATACAGGTTCACCAGAAAAGACAATGAGGAAATGTCCCGCAAGATGCTGGAAGTGCTGAAAGACCAGGGGTTCCTGGACGACCTTACACAAAATGATAAAGTACAATGAAAGACACACATACCAATCCTGAGCCGGGATACGTATACGACCCGGCCTCGGCAAAAGCGGAAGAATTCATCTGCCACAGGGAAATCCTTGATACAATAGCCTTTGCCTCGGAGCACAAGGACGACAGGGAGATTATAGAGGGAATACTCGAGAAAGCGGCAAAGTGCAAAGGGCTTACGCACCGCGAAGCCGCCACACTGATGGAATGTGGAGATAAGGCTCTCGTGGACAGGATGTTCAGCCTCGCGATGGAGATCAAGAAAAAGCTGTACGGCAACAGGATTGTGATGTTCGCCCCGCTGTACTTGTCGGACTGGTGCGTAAACGGCTGCGTCTACTGCCCTTACCATGCCGGCAACAGGAATATAGCCAGGAAGAGGCTCTCGCAGGAGGACATCAGGCGGGAGGTCACAGCCCTCCAGGACATGGGGCACAAAAGGCTCGCGGTCGAATCCGGGGAAGACCCTGTGCACACCCCCATTGAATATATCCTGGAGTCGATCAGGACAATCTACTCCACAAAGCACAGGAACGGGGCCATCCGCAGGGTGAATGTGAACATCGCGGCCACTACCGTGGAGAACTACCGGAGACTCAAGGAGGCCGGTATAGGCACGTATATACTTTTCCAGGAGACATACCACAAGTCAAACTATGAAAAGCTGCATCCGTCGGGCCCCAAAAGCGACTATGCCTGGCATACCGAAGCCATGGACAGGGCCATGCAGGGCGGGATAGACGATGTGGGGATAGGTGTTCTGTTCGGGCTGGACACGTACAGGTACGACCTGGCAGGACTGCTGATGCATGCGGAACATCTCGAGGCCAGGTTCGGTGTCGGGCCGCACACGATAAGCGTACCGCGGATCTGCCCTGCGGACGGCATCGACACGAAGGATTTCCCGGACGCGGTGCCGGACGATGTCTTCTGCAAGATTGTGGCAGTGATACGGCTGGCAGTACCTTATACCGGGATGATAATATCCACCAGGGAATCGAAGGCCGTAAGGGAAAAAGTCCTGCAGCTGGGCATATCACAGATCAGCGGCGGCTCAAGGACCAGCGTCGGAGGATATGCGGACAGTGCCGCGCATGAAGACGGAAAGCCGATACCGGAAGAAGAGAACAGCGCCCAGTTCGACATAAGCGACAGCAGGACACTGGATGAAGTAACAGGCTGGCTGCTGGATTTGGGGCACATCCCGAGCTTCTGCACCGCCTGCTACAGGGAAGGGCGTACAGGAGACCGGTTCATGTCCCTTGTGAAAAGAGGGAAAATAGCCGACTGCTGCCAGCCCAATGCACTGATGACCCTGATGGAATACCTGCAGGACTATGCCTCAGAGCAGACACGGGCCAAGGGCATCGTGGCCATCCGGAAAGAAATTGAAAACATAAGCAGCAGGAAAGTCCGTGAACTTACAGAGAAGCACCTGCACGAGATAGAGGAAGGACAGAGGGACTTCCGTTTCTGAAACATCAAAACCACACCGTCATGAAAGACACGCCGTCGCCGGAAAGGCTGCACATCACAATACTGGGCAGGCGCAACAGCGGCAAGTCCACCCTGTTCAACGCCATCACCGGGCAGGAGGCCTCGCTTGTGTCCGAGGTTCCAGGCACCACTACCGACCCTGTCAGGAAAGCCATGGAAATCCCCGGAGCAGGACCCTGCCTGTTTACAGACACGGCAGGGTTCGACGATGATGACGGGCGTCTGGGCAAAGAGCGCAGGCTTCTCACGGCAAAAGCCCTGCAACAAACGGACATTGCCATTATGATTTTCCGCGACTGCGGCCCAGAGGAAAAGGAATGGTTCCGTACTGTCTCTGCAAGGAAAATACCGGTCATACCAGTCATCAACAAGGCGGACACCTCCACTGAAGAAGAAGCCGGCATGGCAGGAAGGCTTGCAGAAGAAACGGAGAGACTCTGCGGCACCCCTCCCGTACTTGTATGCGCAAAGACCGGAGAAGGAGTCCAGGATATATACTCCGCCATACTGCGTGCTGTACCTGAAGAGCATGGCCGTCACTCCATCACAGGAGGGCTGGCCGGCCCGGGAGACACTGTGGTGCTGGTGATGCCGCAGGACATCCTGGCCCCTAAAGGCCGCCTGATACTGCCTCAGGCGCAGACCATCCGGGAGCTGCTGGAGCTCGGATGCACAGTGATAAGCTGCACAGCTGACACTTTCCAGGAGTCATTGGCAAAACTGTCCTCCCCTCCTGACCTCATCATTACGGACTCGCAGGTATTCGGGGAAATATACCAGGCAAAGCCGCCCGGCACTCCCCTCACCTCTTTCTCCATACTTTTCGCGGCCTACAAAGGCGATATCGGCGTATTCATGCAGGGTGCGGAAGCCCTCGGGCATCTGGACGGGAGATCCCGCGTCCTGATAGCGGAAGCCTGTACCCATGCGCCTGCCGCAGAAGATATAGGACGGGTGAAAATACCGGAGATGCTGCGCCGCAGATTCGGGGAAGGCATACGCATAGACATAGTCTCCGGCAGTGACTTCCCGCAGGACCTGTCGCCGTATGACATTGTCATCCACTGCGGGGCCTGCATGTTCAACAGAAGCTACGTCATGAACCGCATCGCAGCCGCCAGGGCACAGAAAATCCCCGTCACCAACTACGGAATCGCCATAGCCATGATGAAGGGGATACTCGACAAGGTCGTCTTCCCTGCATCCCAGGGACAGCCGGCCGCCAAAGGTGAAGGACCTACAGGGACCTGATATCCTTGCGTATCATATATGATGCCGGGCCGATCACATTCCCGTGGTCGAAACCTTCCAGCTGATACAGCTCCACCGGATGCCCGAAATGCCTGAGAAGCACATACAGGTGGAGGTTCTCCTCATATCGAGCCAGCTGCTCCAGGTCATCATCGCCTGTAATGAGCATTATAGGCGCACCCTCCTTGCGCACATTGTTTGACGGCGCGAACTCGTCAATCACGGGTATCTCACGGGAAAGCCCCCTCTCGGCCCTGATGGTGTAATGGGTCACAGTCTGCCCGCCTACCGGATACGCCTTGGCTATGCGGTCTGCATCAGCACCGTATGCCGCCATGTATTCAGGAGCCAGAGTGACCATCAGGGCCAGGTATCCTCCTGCGGAATGCCCTCCCACACATACTTTTTCGGGAGAGCCGCCGTATTCCTCTATATGCGACATCACCCACGCCACAGCCTGTGCCGCGTCCTCTATATAAGCGGGGCACTTGGCTTTGGGAGAAAGCCTGTAGTTGACATCCACTACAGCGAACCCCTGCCTGCGGAACTCGCTCTGAAGCGACTTCGAGCCGCCTTCCAGTCCGCCTCCGTGAAACCACACCAGAGTAGCGAACCCTTCTGTATCCGCGGGATAATAAATATCCAGCCTGCATCTGTCAAGACGATATGCATCAGTCTCGTCATCAGACACATAACTTATATCTTTGAGATGCACATAGCCGTTGTCCGTACCGGCATCCTGCCCGTAGGCATCGCCGGAGAAAATCAGGATCTGCATCACCGCGGCAGTCAAAGCTGCCAGTAAAGAAAAACTGCGTACCATATATTATCTATTCAGCAATTACAATGCATGACGGCATATCCTCCTCGAACCTGAGCCTGGCGCCGCTATAGTCAAGGCATCCCGTTTCAGGGTCGATGTCATACACATCCACAGACTTCTCGTCACGGCTCGCCACCATAAGCATCGAACCGTCAGGGGTGATGCAGAAATTCCTCGGATGCCTGCGCGTCTTGTAATAGGCGGTCCTGGACAATGTGCCGTCATCTGCGACAGTGAAAAGCGCGATGCCGTCCTTTCTGAGCCTGTGCGAAGTATACAGGAACCTCCCGGATGGATGGAGATGGATGTCGGCGCTGCCTCCGCCCTGTGCCTCTGGAATCTCTATCCTGTCTGAAAGAGACAGTACAGGCTGGCCGTCCACGTTGAAGGAATAGTCAAACACCAGAAGCTCACCTGAAATCTCGGTCAGGCAGTAGACCCTGTGCCGGAGCGTATCCACAGCCATGTGTCTCGGGCCGCTTCCCGCGCCGCAGTCCACGTCAAGGCCAGGGATATATGCCAGGGCGCTGTCACCTGGATGGGAAGCGGACACCTTGTCCGCATTCCTCTCCAGCTTCAGTATCCTTATCCTGTCCGCACCCAGGTCAGCAGCAAGCAGATACCTGCCGGAAGCGGAGGCCGGGAGGAACTTCAGCTGATGGATATGCGAAGACTCCTGTCTGCCCGGCACCGGTCCGGACCCCTCGAAGCGGAGGGTCTGGAGCTTCTCCCCGACAGAGCCGTCGTCATTGACCCTGAACACGGATACCGAGCCTCCTGAATAGTCGGCAGTCATGACAAGGCTGCATGCATTGTCAAACAATATATAGCACGGGTCCTCCCCTGTCACGGCATCCCCTGTCCTGGATATCCCTATATTGTCGGCGAATGAGAACACACCTGATGAATCCCCGCTCTCGGATACGGCATAAATGTCATATATGCCGTCCCTCATGTTCTCCTCTCCGAGTGCGATATATGACGGGTTGCGGACTTCCGCCTGTCCCAGCGGGGTGAAACCTCCGTCTGAAGCGTCGAATATATACCGGTAAAGATGGTTACCGTAAGTGCCGATATAGACTACAAGTCCTTCCCTGGCACCTGCCGGGTGAGTCCCGGACCTGAAATACAGCACAGCCGCGACACACACGGCTGCAGCAGCCAGGGCCAATGAAACAGCTAAAATCTTAGGTCTCTTCATACGTCTCTTCTAATACAAACTTCAAAGATAATATGAATTTGATTAACTTTGCAAGTTTTAAAACCCAATATCATTGACATTTTATGACCATGGACCCGAACAGATTCAAGATTAAGTCTCTACCTGATGACTTTGACGTGGAGGAACGTGCAGCACGGGCGAGAGAAAACTTCAGGACAAAAGGATACAACTGCTGCCAGGCGGTGCTTCTTGCCTACAGCGACATCATAGGGATGGACGAGGACATGGCGGCCACCATCTCTTCCGGACTGGGAGGAGGCATGGGAAGGCTGCGTGAAGTGTGCGGAAGCGTAAGTGCGATGTTCATCATCACCGGGTTCATCCATCCCGCAGCAGACCCGTCGGTGAAGTCCGACAGGACAGCGAATTACGCTCTCGTGCAGGAGGCGGCTGCGCAGTTCAGGGCCGTCAACGGCTCAATAGTATGCAAGGAGCTGCTGGGCCTGGTGCCCAAGAGCACAGCAGGGAAAAACGGGATAGGCATCCCGGCGGCCATGGCAGCAGAGCTCCCTGCAGAGTCACCGGAGCCTTCAGACCGGACTCCCGAGTACTACAGGAAACGTCCATGCGAAGAGCTTATCGGGATATCCGCCCGTATTATAGGAGAGATGATCAGGAAAGCAAATGTCACCGGGCCGCAGCAGCCTTCTCCCGCTGCCTCTGAGTAAGTGCCCTCTGGAACTCCCTGGCATTCTTCAGGTGCTCCTTGTAGGTCACGGCGAAACGGTGCGTACCGTCAAAGGCAGGACTCGCGCAGAAATACAGATATCCGTGCCTGTCAGGATGCAGGACAGCCTCGATACAGGCTTTCAGAGGGACATTGATAGGTGCCGGGGGCAGACCCTTGTACTTGTATGTGTTGTACGGCGAATCCACCTTCAGGTGCTTGCGCAGGATCCTGTCCAGTGTATAGCCGTAGCAGAACGCCACGGTCGGATCCGCCTGGAGCTTCATCCCCCTGTGGAGACGGTTAAGGTACACCCCGGCTATTTCCGGATATTCAAACGGCTTGAGGGTCTCCCCGCTCACTATGGATGCCAACACAGTCGCCTCATAAGGAGACAGGCCCAGGGCCTCGGCCGCATCTTTCCGGCTGTCCGTCCAGTAAATGTCATGCTCTTTACTGAGCCTGTCGAAAATGTCCTTCACAGACGCCGTCCAGTACATCTGGTATGTATCAGGGAGAATCATGGCGAAAATGTTCTCAGGGGTATATCCGTACCTGGCCAGGAATGCTGTGTCACACAGGGCCTGCGCCACCTGGGCCGAATCCACCATCATCTGCATCCCTATCTTGCGCGCCAGGCTTCCCTTGCTTCTGATGGTACCGGAAAGGGTCATATTCTGCGGTGTCTGCCACCCGTGTACCAGCATCCTCACTGCATATACCGCTGTGAATGAAGGCTCGATGACATAGCGTCCGGGCTTGATCCCCGACTCGAGCCCCTCTTTCGCGGCACAGCGCTCCAGACTGCCCCTCCTGAGAGCCCCGGCCCCGGACATGAGTGAGTCTATCGCAGTACCGGCATCCGTGCCAGGATACACATACAGCACATACTCATTTGCAAAACACGGTTTTCTGTTGTCAGCGACATAGCGTCCTGCGAGAAACCCCGCCACTCCGGCCGCCACAGCCACACAGGCAGCTACGGCAGAGACCGCCAGTGTTCTATTATGCGATAACTTTACCATCTGTCTATCATGCTTCCGTTAAAACCCGTCCGGGCACTATCTGAGCAGAATCGTGTCCCCCGGCTTAAGTATATGGTCCTCAGAAAAGCCGTTGATCTTCCTGAGCGACTTGAGCCTTACGGCAAAACGCTGGGACACGTCACGGAGAGACTCCATCCCTTCTGTGATGTATTTGTCCACATGGGACGATGCCTTCCTTTTCTTCCTCTGGAGATACACCACCGTCCCCGGCAGCAGCTCCATGTCATTCCCGGCGTCATTGAACGAAAGTATCTCCTTAAGGAAAAGGTCATACTGGTCCGCAATGGACTGGTACGTCTCGCCAGCTACGGAATATACAAACGGGACACCGTTCACGGAATACAGCTGCCTGGAAAGGGAAAAGCTGAAGTCGAACATCTTGATGCCCCTGTAAGGCTTCGGCTCTTCCAGCACTGACGGAGCCTCAGGTATCTTGTCGTTCACCGTCACGTTGATGACTTCCTGCGGCACCGTATTTCCTGCGGCAGCAAGTGCAGCGGCAGCCGCTGCCTTCTCAGCCTTCCTTTTCTTTCTCGCCTCCTTGCGGGAAAGCTTGTTGCTCTTCCGTATCTCCCTGGTATCGGTCTGGTCATACCTGTCCAGTCCGTAAGTCTCTATGAGGTTAATCAGCTTGCGCGGATAAGCCGGGTCTGTGGCATAGCCCGCCTTCTTGAGCCCGTGGGCCCATCCCTTGTAGTCAGTTATGTCCAGGTCAAAAAGGAATTTGTACCTGTCCTTGTATCTGAGGAAATCCGAATGGTCCCTGTAAGAGTCGCTCACAGACTTGTATTTCCTGAAGCACTCCCCTTTTCTCTCCGCGTCCTTGTATATGCCCGGGCCTTTCCAGTCATGGCACTTGATGCCGAAATGGTTGTTCCCCTCTGTCGCAAGATAGGACTGCCCGTTTGCCGATTCCAGCATACCCTGGGCCAGGGTGATGCTTGCCGGGACACCGCTGCGGAACATCTCGTCCACAGCTGCCTGGGCGTATTTCTCAATATATGCTTCGGCGACCGACTTCTGCTGGGCCACGGCGCACACCGGCAGAAATCCGCACAACACCAGAATACTGAATATCCTTTTCTTCATTATAAATACGATAAAACCTCGCAAATTTAGTAATTTTCCGTCTTTTTCACCGGTATCTCGATAATATCCGACTCGTGTCCCAGCACAGTTTCAGGGAAAACCGCCCTGGCCTGCGAAAGGAAAGGCTCAAGATCGGAGAAGCGCGAGGAATAATGTCCCAGGACAAGCTTGCCCGCACCCGCCTCCAGTGCGCACCGTGCGGCATCCTCGGCCGTGGAATGGAATGTCCTTTCCGCCATATCCTTCATCTCCACAGGGTATGTGGCCTCATGGTACAGCAGGTCCACACCCTTGACCCAAGAGGCAAGCTCGGGGAACGGGGCCGTGTCGCTGCAGTAGGCATAACTTCTCGGCACAAAAGGCTTATATGCAGCCACAGAGGCAGGTATCACTGTCTCTACGCCGTCCGCTTCATTCCTACGCACCACATCCTCACCGCGCTTGAGCGTACCTATCTCGGCCAGAGTCAGGCCATACTCGGAGACAAGATCTTTCCTTACATTGAAGGCAGGCTCTTTTTCCCTGAACATGAACCCGTATGTCTCTATCCTGTGCCTCAGCGGGAAAGCAAGCACATCCACCGACCTTGTACCTGCCACCGTCTCGGGCTCCCTGCATGAAAGGGCATGGAATTCCATATCGAACCTCTGGCCCTCACCGAATGTCCTGTGATAAAAATCAAGGACCGGTCCCATCGCCGCAGGAGCATAGATCTTCAGGACAGAAGTACGTCCCAGCATACTCATGGTGCTGAGCAGCCCGAACAGCCCGAAAACATGGTCTCCATGTATATGCGAAATGCACACAGTCTCGACTTTCAGGAATGAAATGCCCATCCGGCGCATCTGCATCTGCACACCTTCCCCGCAGTCTATCAAAAACAAGCGCCCATACACATCTAGTATATGAGCGCTCGGATATCTGCTGGAAGTGGGCAGGGCCGAAGCCGTGCCCAGTATATTCAGCGTGAAGTTCATCTGCAGGACAGATTATTCACCTTTCTCAAGCTTGTCTTTGAGAGCCGCGAGCTCAGAGATATCTCCGAGAGTGGTCTTCTCAAGGTTTGAGCTGATCTTCTTGATGGCCTTCTTGGTGCTGTCAGCCTCTGAAGCAGGCTTTGCGGCAGGCTTAGGCTCCTCTGCAGCATAAGTCTTCACATGTGAAAGACCTATCTTCTTGGTGCTGCGCTTGAGCTCTGTCACCTTGAATGGAAGCACATCACCTGCTACCGGCATTGTGCCGTCCTCCTTGACAAGCTCCTTGGTGTGGCAGAAGCCCTCGACATCTCCGTCAAGTGTCACTGTAGCACCTTTGTCTGAGATACTTGCCACAGTACCGTTATGTACAGAGCCTACTGCATAAGTGCTTTCCACCTCATCCCAAGGGTTAGGGAGAAGCTGCTTGTGGCCGAGACTGAGCTTGTGGTTCTCCTCGTCGAAGTCAAGGATCATCACCTCAATCTTGTCACCTGGCTGTACAAACTCTGAAGGATGCTTGATCTTTGTCCATGAGAGGTCGCTGATATGCACCAGACCTTCAATGCCTTCCTCAAGCTCGGCGAACACACCGAAATTAGTGACGTTGCGCACTACAGCTGTATGCTTGGAGCCGATAGGATATTTCTCACGGATATTCTCCCATGGATTAGGGATGAGCTGCTTGAGTCCGAGGGACATCTTCTTCTCCTCCCTGTCAAGAGTAAGGATCTGGGCCTCTACCTCATCTCCTACCTTAAGGAAGTCCTGCGCAATGCGGAGTCTCGGAGACCATGACATCTCGGATACATGGATAAGGCCTTCAACACCCGGCTCGATTTCCACGAAAGCACCGTAGTCTGCGATGAGGACAACCTTTCCTTTGACCTTGTCACCGACCTTGAGGTTCGGATCGAGGGCATCCCATGGATGAACGGTAAGCTGCTTGAGACCGAGGGCGATCCTCTTCTTTGACTCGTCGAAGTCAAGGATTACGACCCTGATCTTCTGGTCAAGGTGGACAACCTCCTCCGGATGGTTGATCCTGCCCCATGAGAGGTCTGTGATGTGGATAAGACCGTCCACACCGCCGAGGTCGACAAATACACCGTAATTGGTGATGTTCTTGACAGTTCCCTCAAGTACCTGTCCTTTTTCGAGCTTGCTGATGATCTCGCTCTTCTGCTGCTCGAGCTCTGCCTCGATAAGAGCCTTATGTGATACAACCACATTGCGGAACTCCTGGTTGATCTTGACGATCTTGAAGTCCATTGTAGTGTCGACATACTGGTCGTAGTCACGTATAGGCTTGATGTCGATCTGGGAACCTGGCAGGAACGCCTCGATCCCGAACACGTCGACGATCATACCGCCTTTCGTGCGTGTCTTGACATAACCTTTGACAATCTGGTTGTTGTTATATGCCTCATTGACCATATCCCAAGAACGGAGTGCACGTGCCTTCTTGTGTGAAAGGACCAGCTGGCCTTTCTTGTCCTCTGTTGATTCCACATACACCTCGACCTTGTCGCCTACCTTGAGATCAGGGTTGTAACGGAACTCAGGAGCCATAATGACACCTTCACTCTTGTACCCGATGTTTACAATGACCTCCCTTTTGCTGATAGAAGTCACGACACCTTCAACGACTTCCCCCTCACTGACCTTTGAGAGTGTGTTGTCGTACATCTGGCTGATTTCCTCCTTGTTCTCGCCATAGACGTCCTCACCTTCAAAAGAATCCCAGTCGAATTTGTCCGGGTCTACAGAAGCATTGAGGACAGATTTCCCGGTCTGTTCTGCTGCCGGAGCCGCTTCCTGGACTGGAGCAGCCTCCTGGACTGGAGTCTCTGCTGCCTTAGGAGCTTCCTCCACAGTTACTGTTTTGTTTTCTTCCATAAAATTTAATCAAAAACAAATTAGCGGTTTAACATTATTTTACGAGCCCGCCGGGACAAAAAAGCGCGCCCCGGTCGAAAGGCGCGCAAAAATATGGATAATTTATTTTAAAACCAAACATTTACAGGAATTTTTCCTGTTTTACAGCATTTTCTTTTTCCTGAATATCAAAAGGATCAGAATGAACGAGATGAGCATCAGCCCCAGTGTCAGGACCCAGTCCCATGCCGTATCGGTAAGAGGCAGGTCGACATTCATGCCGAAAAAGCTGGCGATAAGCGTGGGCGGCATGAGCAGAAGGGAGACAAGAGTGAATACTTTCATGATCTTGTTCTGGTCAAGGTTAATCAGACCTATTACAGTATTCTGCAGATACTCAAGCCTTTCAAAACTGAAGTTGGTATGATTGATAAGGGATGAGATGTCCTTCAGCATCACATTCAGCTTCGACTGAAGGGTCTTAGGGTAGCGGTTGCTTTTCAGGATGCTTGACACCACCCTCTGCTTGTCCACAATGTTCTCCCGCACAAGCATCGTGTTCTCCTGCAGCTGGTTTATGTCCAGGAGGAACTCCTCATTGATGTCCTCACCCAGGCTCACTTTCCTGTTATACTGCTCTATCTCCTTGGACATCAGCTCGATCATATCGGCATCCAGGTCAATCCTCTGCTCCAGTATATTCACAAAGACCATATATCCGGACGGATAAAGTTTCGGGAAAGCCTGGACTCTCCTCTGTATGTCGGTGATACTCCTCAGGGGGTCCTCACGCAGCGTTGTAAGGGTATTGCCGGTGATAATGAAGGACACGGGTATCATCGAATACTCCTCAGGACCAGGGATAAGGAAGTTGGTATTGGCAAACAGGGCATCCTCCGTCTCGGAGAAACGTGATGAACTCTCGATCTCCTCCGCCTGCGCCCTGCTCTGGATGGTGGTGCCGACAAATGACTCAGCAGCCCTCTTCTCTTCACCGGAAGGATTGAAAAGGTCAATCCACACCACATCCTCACGCATGAGAGTGCTGAAAGAAGTCTCCGACTGAGAAACCAGTATCTGTCCGTTTGATTTATAGAAAATATCTATCATACCTCGCTCAGTTTTGCTCCGGCCCGGCAGTCGGAAAATTTAACATCCAGCCTTTCAGAGAAAGTCCGCAAATGTAGGGATTTCCATCCAATTATCAAAATAAGGGAATGATTTTAGGTCCTGTTTTTTAAACCGTCAGAATACTGCTCCGGACCCCGGCGGCGCTGCCGTCTAAAGTCCGGAACACAAAAGCTTTACTCCGATGGCCACAAGCACAGCGCCTCCTATGGCTTTCGCGGGGGAGCCGAAACGCCTTCCTACAATGCTTCCGCATGTGACGCCGGCCGTTGCAGCCGCCATAGTGACTGCCCCCACAGTGAAGGTCAGGATCCACATGTCATAAGACTTCACGCTGGACATCGCCAGAGACACACCCACGGCAAACGCATCCACACTGGTAGCCGCTGCAGCCAGAAGAAGACGTGAAATCCCGCTTAAGTCCACTTTTTCTTCAGAGCCTCTCCTGAATGCTGACCAGACCATGGACCCTCCTATATACAGCAGGATGACAAAACCTATCACATGAGCCACCTTATGGACCAGCGAAGCCACTGAAGTCCCTATGAGCCAGCCGGAAATCAGAAGTCCGGCCTGCACCGACCCGAACACTGCAGCCACAGCCGCCACCTTGGGAATCCTCACACGCCCGAGTGTCACGCTCCCGCTCATCGAGACCACAAGTGAGTCCACACTCAAAGACAGCGCCATCAGTAAAATCTCGTAAATATCCATATTGTCCCTGACCCTTTTATCGTTGTATATCTGCCAATGTTTATTCTGTTCCTGGGCCGCACGGCATCACTACGGCTTGAACGGCTGTCGGTTCACTATGGACCGTCCCAGCGTGAGCTCGTCCGCATACTCCAGGTCATCCCCGAAACCAAGCCCCCTGGCCAGCGAAGAGACCTTCAGATGGAACGGAGCCAGCTGACGGTAGATATAGAATGACGTGGTCTCGCCCTCCACTCCCCCGCCTAGAGCCATGATCACCTCGGCCTCGCCGTCAGGGCCATCCTCCTCCGGAGCGCCCTGCATACGGCACATCCCGGCCACCCTGTCCACCAACTCCTTGATTGTAAGGTCAGAGGGGCCTATCCCGCTGATCGGGGAAATGATGCCCCCCAGCACATGATAGACACCATGATACTGCCCGGTATTCTCTATGCTCATGACATCACGGACATTCTCCACAACACATATTGTACGGTGGTCCCTGCGCCTGTCCGAGCAGATGGGACATACCTCATCATCAGAAATCATCCGGCACACGGAACAATAACGTATATTGTCCCTGAGCGCGTTTATAGACTCCGTGAAATGATGCACATTCTCCTGAGGCTGCCGGAGAAGATGCAGGGCCAGTCTCAATGCACTCCTCTTCCCGACTCCAGGCAAGGAACTTATGGATTCCACCGCATCCTCAAGCAGCTTTGAAGGGTAATTGTCTTTCGAATACATATTCCAACTCCTGTCCGACGAATCTATGTTTAATATTCAATAATATTATCCTAAAAATCAATATCTTATCCTTAATGACCGGAATCCGTCAGAGTCCACGGCAGCCATGGTACCGGACCAGACCCTCCATCGGGGAAGCCATGAACTGTGAAATCCTCACGCCCTCCTCCCGGGCCATCTCCTCAAGGATATCACGGCATGCAAAGCCGAATGACCCGACAATCCCCACACTGTATGTATCTGTATCATACTGTCTTATGCATCTTCTGAAGAATCTCCTGAAATTCTCCTTTATAAGCCCTGAAGCATAGGCCGCGCACTCCCTGTCCAATTTCCCGGAACTGACAGACAGGACGTATGGGGCAAACGACGCCAGGTAGCCTGCAGGAGCATCCCCTCTATATACAGAAGCCACAGCAGAGCTGTAGTCCACGCCATACTCCCGGCAGAAATCGGCAGACATGGCCTCGGGTGCAAGCCCCTGAAGGTAATCCGCGAGGAATTCCTTCCCCAGAGCCGCCCCGCCGCCGAAATCTCCCAGGACATATCCGCACGAATGGACATTCCTCACGACCGAGACCCCGTCATAGAGACAGCTGTTGGACCCCGTGCCCAGGATTGCCGCAATCCCGGCACTCCTGCCGCAGACAGCCCTTGCCGCGGCCATCAGGTCAGAGGCGAACTCCATCACGGCCTCCGGGAACATCTCCCTGAAGACCCGCTCAAGCCCCGGCGCAGAGTCCATGAACCCGGCACCGTAGAAATGGACGGCATCCACATGCCCGGCACACTCCACACCTGAACGCCTATTCAAACAAGATACGGCATCTCTGATCCTGAGAGATACCGTACTCATATCCATAGTCGCGAGATTGATGCCGGAAGTCCTGTACCTTGCCCGTTCCTGTCCGTCCGACAGGCAGAAATCCGTCTTGGTCGCCCCGCTTTCTATAATAAGCTCCATCTGCTATTTCTGTTTCAGATCATATTTGAACTTTTCCCAGTAGTCCTGTCCGAAAAGCACCCATGCCGCTGCACAGCATCCGGCAAGGAAAGTAAAAATCACCAGATACTTGACCTTGCTTGGGGCAGACTTTTCAAGAGGCACGACCGGAGGCTGGACCATCGCGAATACCGGCTTGGCCTCCTGCTCCTTGATCCTGGCCGCCTCAAGCTGCTGGGCCACCTGCGAATAGACCTGGAAAGCCAGGTTCATCTCCTGCTGCAGACGCTCCTGCTCTGCCTGCGCGCTCTGGAGTATCACATTCTTGTTGGCATCGGAGTATTTCGCATATGCCTGCTGCGCCTTGTAATACTCAGCTTTCCTCTGCTCGCAGATTACAGACAGGTTCTCGGCATCCTGACGAGCCTTCGATGTCCTGTAGTCAGACATATAGTCTTTCAGGTTCTCGAGCACCGCATTGAGTACTGTCGTGACCACCAGGGGATCCTGCATCTCGAGAGATACCGTAGCCTTCCCTGTCTTCTTGTCCATCTCCACCATGATGTTCTCCGCAAAATACTTCACGACACCGCGCTCCTTTTTCGGAAGATTGTACATATTGAGAGGTGCGTCAGGATCCGGTTCCTCCTCCTTTGAGAACCAGGACTTCACCCATCCGAGGAACTGGAACGGTGCGCCGACCGCATACGACCACCATGCCTTTTTCTGGTAATTCAGCATATAGTCCAGCAGGTCAGTACTGAGCTCACCGTCGGCAGTCTGCACCGGAAGGTCAAAAAGCTCGAAAATGAACGGAGTCGATGACACCACATCAGGGAACATCTGGAAATTGATGGCATCCACACTGTTGTCAAGGCTCACCCCCATCATGCTTGCTATAGAGCTGACACCCGAGCTTCCGCCTCCATCCTCGGTCTCCGGGGCAAGTACAGCGGCCGCAGAATAAGTCTTAGGAATACTGAACCCTGCCACCAGGCCGATCACAGCACCGACACAGCACCATATCAGGATAGTCTTGCGTCTTTTCCAGAGCTTGACCACAAGCTCCATTATATCTATCTCCTGCTCCTCTGCCTCCTGTGCAGGCTGAGAAGGCATAACATTGCTGTTCACTTCTTCCATGACCCCTTATTTTATAATGTTTCCAATAGTCGCAATCATGGTAGCGAGTGAAGCAGAAGTAGTCGCTATGCTGAGCACATTCTGCAGAGCACCTTCATTACGCACTTTCTCAGGCACCACGATTTCACATCCAGGCTGGACGACACCGCGGCTGGACTTCCTGGCCTTGGCTACAGTACCGTTCATGTATATGACATAAGCCCTGTTCTTCTTGGAGCGGAACCCGTAGCCTCCGGCCATCTCCACAAAATCCTTCACCTTCATGTCAGGATCGTATACCACAGTATTCGGATACATGACATTTCCGCCAATCTTCACTGTATTCACATACTGAGGGATACGCAGCACATCGCCTTCCCTGAGCACCAGATCCACATCGGACCCCGGCTTCGCCATAGCCTTCTCAAGGTCTATCCCCACATAATACACTTCTCCCAAATCAAGCATAGATACGTCCACAGTATCCCTGCCCCTGTTCATCATCTTGAGGGTGGACTCCATCCTCGCCCTTTCGTCCGGGGACATCCGCCGCTCAAGACGGGCTCCGCGCACATAAGCCCATGGAGTGACTCCGCCGGCATCCTTCACCAGGTCCGAAAGCCTCTGGCTCTTATGTGTCAAAGAATAATCCCCGGCAAAAAGCACCTCACCCTCTACAGAGACATTTGTCTGCACACCGTAGCCCGGGCTGCGGCGGACATAGACCTGGTCATACGGATGAAGCTGGAAACCGGCCTCCCCGCTTATCACAAATCCGTCCTTGAGAGCGAACGAATACATTTTGCTTATGGAATCTGCCGGCTCCATGCTGTAAGGGTCCTTTACACGGCGGCTTACATCCACTTTCACCGCAGAAGCGGACTCAAGCAGCCCTCCGGCCTGTATTATCACATCCTCAAGAGTGGTGCCCTCGGCATATACGAAAGAACCAGGCCTGGCCACTTCCCCGAGGACCGACACATAACCCATATCATTAAGGTCATGGATGCTCGGGACATACACCACATCATTCTTCTGAAGAGGTACATCTTCCGCCGAACCGTCCATTACACCTTTTACATCAAAAGAGATGACTTCCATGGTCATATCCTCTTTCTCCCTGTGGATAAGCCCCCTGTTTGTGAAAGCGTCCCCCATGAGGCCCTCTGCCTTGCGGATAAGGGCAGATACAGTGGCGACATTGGAGTCAAACTGGTATACACCAGGACGGTAGACGGCTCCTTTTATCTCCAGCCTGTTCTCATACCTGTCCAGTATCGCCCCTACAGTCACGGAATCACAGTCCGCAAGCTTGAATGAAGCGAAATCCTTGTCATCCACAGTATACACCTGGTATTCCTTGCCGTTCCTGCGCACTACATTCACATTCTTGGTATATGCGTCACCAGTGAAGCCCCCGGTAAAGTCTATGAGGTCCTTCATTGTCTCCCCGCTCTGCATCTCATAGTACATAGGGCGCTTGACCTTGCCTTCCACAGCCACAAGCATATCGTATGCCCCGACAAGCACTATGTCACCGTCCTGCAGGGAAATGTCCCCTTCCGAACTTCCCTTCGTCAGGAAATCGTATATATCGATTGATGAGACAGTCTCCCCGTTCCTTACGAGCCGGATATCCCTGAGGCTTCCCAGCTCGCTGACACCGCCGGCCCTGTAAAGAGCATGATAAATGGTAGAAAGCGATGAAAGATAATATGTGCCAGGGACCATAACCTCGCCCATGACGTTTACCTGGATTGTCCTGATCTGCCCGAGAGTGAGCTTCATCTGCGACTTCGCTTCAGGACCTTCGAGAGAATATATCTGATTGAGTTTCTTGCGCATATAGGACTCTGCCTCTTTCACGGTCATACCGGAAAGCGCCACTACACCGATCCCGTCGATATTAAGATACCCGTCAGGCGTTATCACCTCCTGTATAGTAGACTGGTTTGTCCCCCAGATATCAATTACGACCTCGTCGCCAGGCCCCAGCTTATAGTTTTCAGGTGTGGCGATATTCGTATTGGGCGCAAAAGTGAGGTCTGCACTGGAGAATACGCTGCGTCCGAAGACCTGTTTCGTGGCAGGAATCGAGTCAAGCACTCTGTATAGCATAGTCGAATCTCCTGCCTGCAAGGCCTGCGCTATGACTCTTACACGCTGAGACACAGACAGGTCTTCAAAATTCACCTTTGGAGCACCCACCCTTGTGCCCTCGGTTTTCACATCTATGCTGAATTCATCATAGCCAGCAGCATCCCTTCTGGACACCTCCTGTGTCCCTACCTTCTGTATGTCATCACGGCCAGACGCGCCCGGAGCCATTTTCTGCCTGATTCTCTCCGCCTGCTCCTTGGTGACCCCCCTCTTTGAAAGCTCAAGCATCATTTCCTGCTGGGACTTCCCGGATGCCATCCCTTCCTTAACATAACTGATAA
>JADIMB010000135.1 GCA_017694995.1 Candidatus Cryptobacteroides faecavium
CCCCGGCGAGGGGGAAGGAAGGGGGTGGCGCCCCTTAACAAGGGGCTGTCACGAAGTGACTGGGGATTAGATTATATGATTAAACGCACGTTTAATCATTAACGTCAGTGTGACGGATTCCGATCATAAATTGTAAAATATTGATTTTTAGGATAATATTGTTAAACATAAATTCGTCGAACTGACGTTAAATTAGCAGTCATGAAAATGAAAGGCATGAGATTCCTTCTGCTGCCGGTATTGCTGGCGGCACCTTTTTTTTCGTTGTCCGGCAGGACAAACGATGTCCCCCGAATCGTGAATGTCATCAATTTCGTGAGGGCGATAGAGCCGCGGGACATAAATGTTACTGAGGATGTGTTGTATGAGACTGTCCTGAACCAGGCAGAACTTATGCAGGAGTATGGCCTGACAGGGACTTTCCTTCTGCAGTATGACGCTTTGGTCATGCCCCGTTATCAGAAGCTCATGAAAGAGCTTGTGTCCAAAGGGTTTGAAGTAGGCGGATGGTGGGAGATAACGCAGCCGCATGTCGAAGCCGCCGGGATGCACTGGAGAGGCCGCTACCCGTGGGACTGGCATGCCGATGTAGGGTTCGCTACAGGATATGCCCCCCAGGAGCGCGTAAAGCTCGTCGATGTGTATATGGAGAAATTCCACTCCGTATTCGGAGAATATCCGACATCCGTGGGCTCATGGTTCATAGACGCCCATACGCTTGCCTATATGCATGAAAAATACGGTATCGTCGCCTCCTGCAACTGCAAGGACCAGGTCGGTACGGACGGATATACCCTTTGGGGAGGATACTGGAACCAGGCATACTATCCGAGCCGGCTGAACGGCTATATGCCTGCCCAGACAGAAGAAGGCCAGATACCTGTACCTGTCTTCAGAATGCTCGGAAGCGACCCGGTATACCAGTACGATACAGGTCTGGGACATACTATACAAGGTGTCATAACGCTTGAGCCTGTGTATCCTGATGCCGGCGGCAGCGAGACATGGGTGAGACGTTTCCTTGATGCCATTTGCGAGGCTCCGTGCATAGGGTTCAATTATGCTCAGGCCGGCCAGGAAAACTCCTTTATGTGGAAAGCGATGGGGAAGGCCCTGAAGATGCAGTTCTCCCTGCTAGATTCTCTCGAGGAGGCAGGTCGTATAAGGCTTGAGACCCTCGGCGCATCCGGGCGGTGGTTCAGGGAGAACTACAGGGTGACACCTCCTACGTCTGTCACTGTCCTTGAGGACACCTATGGCAACGGGAACAGGACTGTATGGTACGACAGCCGCTTCTACAGGGCCAATATACTTTGGGACGGAGAGTCGGTCCGTTTCCGTGATATCCATATTTTCGACGAGAGGGTGAAGTCCGACTATGTAGACAGTAAGGGTACTTCCAACCAGTGCATATATGAGGCGTGTCCTGTGCTGGACGGTTTCCGGTGGAGCACTCCTCAGGAATATGCCGCTATCAGGTTTTTCGAAGGCTCGGAAGGGAATTTCCGGGAAATGAAGCTTTCCGGTGTTGACGTCAGCACTTCCGGCAAAGATGCTATGTGCCTGGAGTTCCGTTCGGCAGACGGAAACCGGTATACCGTCAGGATGGAGGAGGACGGCATTGAACTTAAAGGCGGTACCGGAAGAATGGACTGGCGGTTGTGTCTCTCTGTCCCGGAGGGCAGGACTCTTCCGCTGACGGTTACTGATGACGGGAAATCCCTGAAATCCGAGAAAAAGGGGATAGAATACGGACTGACTCTGACAAAGGGACGCTTTATCCGTTCCGGGAACTCTGTCTGGATGGTGCCGGAGAAAGGCGTGTTGTCTATGGACTGTTCAGGCTCCAGATGACATGATGCCGTGAAATTCATATTACTGCCCTGAGACAGTGTCTGCTTCCAGGCCTGTCTTCCGGGCACAAAAAAAAGCAGAAGCGTCATGCTCTGCGTCATAAGTTTCTTTCCGGCTTGGTTTTAAAGACATCCGCTGTCTCAGCGGATGTCTTTCTGGTTAGTTAGCAGTGTTTTCAATTATTAATGGTTAGTATACTTTTGCTTTAAGGATATGCTAAGTTAGAAACTTTAATTGAGAAAACAAATTATTTGTAAAAAAAATACTAATAATTTTTAATCTTTCAGTAAACCCGGCCTTAATTCCCGTGTCCTTTCTATGGCTTTTTCGTCCTGCCATTCACGTATGAGCCTGGGGTTTCCGCTCAGGAGGACATCAGGGACTTTCCACCCGTTGAACTCTGCCGGCCTTGTATAGATCGGGGCAGAGAGCAGCCCGTCCTGGAAACAGTCGCTGAGGGCAGAGGTCTCGTCTGTAAGGGCTCCCGGAAGCAGCCTGACTATGGCATCGGCCAGAATCGCGGCCGGGATTTCTCCTCCGCTCAGCACATAGTCGCCTACGGAGATCTCCCTGGTGATCAGGTGCTCGCGTATGCGGTGGTCTATACCTTTATAATGCCCGCAAAGAAGTATGATGTTGCCTTTGAGCGAAAGCTCATTTGCGATGCCCTGGTTGAGTATCTCCCCGTCAGGGGACATGTATATTATTTCATCATAGTCCCTTTCTGATTTGAGTTCTTCGATCATCAAATACACCGGCTCGACCATAAGCACCATTCCTGCATCTCCTCCATAGCTGTAGTCGTCTACCTGCAGTCTGGGGCCTTTCCCGTATTTCCTGAGGTTGTGGACATGGATTTCAACTATTCCTTTTTTCTGGGCCCGGCCTACGATTGAGTTGTTGAGAGGGCTGTCGAGCAGTTCCGGGAGTACTGTGATGATGTCTATTCTCATAGTATGCCAATAAAATAGATGAATGCCTAAAACATGTCTCGGAAGCTGTTCCGGGCATTTCCGGAAGCCGTTCGAGGATATTTCCGGTATGGATTTCCTCAAGTCCTGTCAGCCGGACAGCTCCTTGCTGGAAGTCAATTTCCAGAAACGGATGCAAAAATAGTATTTTTGATTAGAGATTTGACAAAAAAAGGTATATTTGCAGGTTGAAAATTTTAATGCAAACTTTTTAGCACACTATTTTTATGAGTGAAGAGATTATTCCTGATGTTCCTGTGACATCAGACGTACTTGAAAACGAAGAACCTGTTGTGAATTATTCAGCAATGAGCCTTGCCGAGCTGGCTGAAATGTTCCAGAAACTGGCTGTCAGCGAGGACCGTATGAAAAGGTCTAAGGAGGCGGAGTCCATCAAGTCGGCATTTTACAAGAAACTTCTGAAAGAGAAGGCAGACGCCGGCAGCACCACAGAGGTGCACGAGCCGGGAGGCCCTGATGATGAATCGGTTTCTGAAAGTGAGGATGCAGCTGTGGAAGTTCCTGCCCAGGCGGCAGAGGATACAGTGTCGGAGAACCCGTTCGATGAGATCGAGCGCGGCTTCAAGGCTCTGTACAATGCTTACCGCAAGGAGAAGGCCGAGTACAACAGGCAGCAGGAAAAAGAGCGTGAGCATAATCTCGAACTCAAGGAGGCTGTGATTGCGGACTTGAAGGCTCTTGTCGAGAAGCAGGAGGATGTCAATGCCACTTTCCCGGCATTCCGCGAAATACAGAACAGGTGGAGGTCTATCGGCCCTGTGCCTGTGCAGAGTTTCAGGAACCTGAATGATACCTATCAGCTGTATGTGGAGCAGTTCTATGACATGGTCAAGATCAACAGGGAGCTCCGGGACCTTGATTTCAAGAAAAACCTTGAAGCCAAGGAGAAGTTCTGTGAAGAGGCTGAGAAACTGGCTGACAGGGAGAACGTTGTGGACGCTTTCAAGGAACTGCAGAAACTCCATGAGCAGTGGAAAGAGTTCGGCCCCGTCGCAAAGCAGTACAGGGAGGACATCTGGAACCGGTTCAAGGCTGCCACTGCTGTCATAAACAAGAAATACCAGGCATATTTTGAAGGCCAGAAAGAGAAGTACGCCGAGAACCTTGCGGAGAAGACCGTCCTTTGTGAGAAAGTGGAGGCGATTGCGGAGAAGGAGATCAAGAGTTCAAGCGAATGGAACGACTGCACCAAGGAGATTGAAGATATCCAGAAGCAGTGGAAAGGCATAGGCTATGCTTCAAAGAAGGAGAACCAGAAGATATATGAGCGTTTCCGTGCCGCATGCGACAAGTTCTTCGAGCGCAAGAGGGAATTCTATGCGGCATATAAGGATGAAATGAACGACAACCTCCAGAAGAAGATCGCCCTGTGTGAAGCTGCCGAGTCTCTGAAAACCAGCACGGCCTGGAAAAAGACCACGGACCAGCTGATCAATCTCCAGAAGCAGTGGAAAGAGATCGGGGCCGTTCCGCGCAAGAAATCCGAGGCGCTCTGGAAAAGGTTCCGTGCTGCCTGTGACGAGTTCTTCAACGAGCGGGACAAGCAGGCCAAGCCTGAGAATGACTATTACGGCAACCTTAAGGCAAAGAAGCAGCTTCTTGAGGAGATCAACGCTTATGTGCTTTCGGAGGACGAGGACGCAAATGCTGATGCAGCACAGGATTTCGCTGACAGATGGCAGGCCATAGGCTTTGTTCCTTTCAAGGAGAAGGACAAGATTGCAGCCGCTTACAAGGATGCGATGAACGCCAAGTTCCCGGACAAGTCCCGCCGTTCCCGCGGACGTGCGCCGAAGAGCGAGAAGGAAAGGCTTGTCCAGAAATATCTGAAGAAAGAGCAGGATATCGTGACGTACGAGAACAACATAGGTTTCTTTGCCGCATCCAAGAACTCCGAGCCGCTTATCAGACAGATGCAGGAAAGGATAGACAAGGCAAAGGAAGAGCTCAAGGAACTTGAAATGCAGATAAGGGCGCTGGACAGCGCCGATGAAAAGGAATAAATCCTTATGAAAGACCGTCAGGGCAGGCCGTATGTGGCCAGGCCCTGGCGGTAGTCTTAATTGAAACCTATATAATTAGATGAATAAGAATTCAGTCATTGGAATAGTCCTGATAGGTGTGATTTTTTTCGGATTCACATGGTATCAGTCCAAGCAGTACAAGAAACAAGTTGAATATCAAGCGCAGCAGGATTCCATAGCCCGTGTGGAGCAGGCATATATGGATTCAGTATGGAGGGCTCAGCATCCGGTGGATACAGCGTCCATACAGAGTGCGGAAAACGGGGTGAGACAGCGTATCTACAAGGATACCCTTATAGACAATGCACATAATGCGGAGGCGTCTCTCCTTACTCTGGAAAATGAGAGGGTAGCTGTCACTTTCACTACCAAGGGAGCCCAGCCGTACAGTGTAAGGGTCAAGGATTTCTACAACTACGACAGTACGGATCTCTATATTTTCAAGCCTGAGATGAGCCAGTACGGCATCACTATCTATGCAGGGGAGAACATAAACACCAAGGACTTCGTCTTCGAGGTAGCGGAAAAGACCGATACGTCAGTAGTGATGCGTCTTCCATTTGCCGGAGGCGGATATATCGAGCAGAAATACATTCTTGCCGAAGGCAGCTACTCGCTTGACAATGATTTCTCATTGGTGGATATGGGGAATGTGATCCCCAAGAACGTATCCATGTTCGACATTGACTGGAACGTGGTCATCCCGCGCATGGAGAAGGGATACAGGAACGAGAAGCAGTATTCCAAGCTGAACTACATGTTCCCGGGAGAGAAGAAGCCTGAAAGAGTAGGGGTGGGCCGTGATGACGATGCCCGTGTGGACGCGAAGATTTCGTGGTTCGCGTTCCAGCAGCAGTTCTTCTCTGCAATCATGAGGGCGGACAGTGACTTTACCTCAGGGGATTTTGCCATCCGGTTTTTCCAGGAGGAGGACCCGTCTCACAACCTTATGGCATGCTCGGCCAAGATGCGCACTGACTTTACTGCAGGCCCTGACGGGAATGTGACGGTACCTTTCCATTTCTATTTCGGACCGAACCACTACCGTACCCTAAAGGACTACGACCAGCATTACGAGAGGATAATCCCTCTGGGCGGATCTGTCATAGGCCTCATCAGCCGCGGTATCATTATCCCTACGTTCAACTTCCTGGGCAAGTATATCGCCAATTTCGGTATCATCATACTGATACTTACCATATTCATAAAGCTTATAGTATCCCCGCTCACTGTCAAGTCGTACATTTCGTCCGCCAAGATGGCTGTCATCAAGCCGGAGGTGGACAAGCTGAACGAGAAATATCCTAAGCAGGAGGATGCCCTGAAAAAGCAGCAGGCGATGATGGAGCTTTACAGGCGCGCCGGAATCAGCCCTATGGGCGGATGTCTCCCTATGCTCCTGCAGCTGCCTGTCCTGTATGCGATGTTCCGCTTCTTCCCGGCCTCCATAGAGCTGAGACAGCAGCATTTCCTGTGGGCGGACGACCTGAGCGGCTTCGACTCGATACTTGACCTTCCGTTCAACATTCCTCTGTACGGGGACCATGTGTCGCTGTTCGCGCTTCTCATGGCCATATCCATGTTCCTGTATTCGAAGATGACATCGAGCCAGATGTCGAATGACCCGAATATGGCGGGAATGAAGTTCATGAGCGTGTGGATGATGCCTATCATGATGCTCTTCATCTGTAACAACCTCTCCAGCGGACTCAGTTACTACTACCTTCTTTCTAACCTCATAACCATGTTCCAGACATGGTTTGTGAAGAGATATGTGGTGAAGCCGGAGAAGATATATGCGCAGATGGCCGTTGCAGCCGTAAAGCCGGCCAAGAAGTCCAAGTGGCAGCAGCGTCTCGAAGAGGCCCAGAAGATGCAGCAGCAGATGGCCAAGGAACAGGCCAAGAGACGCAGGTAACATCCGTAACATATCAGACATGTCGTACATAAAGGACACTATTGGAAAACTGCATAATGAACTGCCACCCGATGTGACTCTGGTGGCAGTTTCCAAATTCCATCCTGCCGAAGCTGTCATGGAGGCATACAGTGCGGGACAGCGTGTTTTCGGGGAAAGCCGTCCGCAAGAGCTTTCGTCAAAGGTGAAGACACTCGCGGAAAAGGCGTCAGAGGCCGGGAATCCCGCCCTGTACTCAGATATACGGTGGCATTTCATAGGCCACCTGCAGACCAACAAGCTGAAGATGGTCCTCCCGTATGTGTCGATGGTGGAGTCCGTGGATTCCCTGCATCTTCTTGAAGCCATAGACAGGTGGGGAGGGGAGCACGGCCGGACTGTGGATGTCCTGCTGGAGTATCACATAGCGTCCGAGGATACAAAGCAGGGATTCGATGCCGACGGAATAAGGGAAATCCTTTTTTCTGGGCACGGATACCGTAACGTGAATATACGCGGCCTGATGGGCATGGCCACTTTCACCGATGACGAGCAGGTCATAAGGGCGGATTTCTCCAGGCTTGTCTCACTTCGTGACAGCCTTATCCCTGAGGCGGGAAAGCATCCCGACCTCCCCGCGTCATTCGGGCTCCTGTCCTTCGGGATGACTCATGACTATAAGATAGCGGTTTCCATGGGAGCCGACATAGTCCGTATAGGGACTTTGATTTTCGGGGAAAGGGACTACCGGTAAATTGCCTGTAAAAAGACTTCACTTATGGAAAGGCGGAAAAAGAAATCAATCTCCAGGAAACTTGACATAGTGCAGAAAAGCGCAAGACGCAGTCTCAGACGTGACATCCTCGCCAGAAGGCTCAAGCTTCAGAGGACTCTCGAGTTCAAGCGCCTCAAGCGTATCCGGAGCCGGTATATCCCTCCGTACAGCCACTGCAAGAACTGCGGAACTGAACTGAAGGGAATGTATTGCCACAACTGCGGACAGTACGCCCTCGACTCCCGTCAGCCGTTCTGGAAATATATCCTGCAGTATTTCGAGAATGTCTATCAGTTCGACACCAAGATATGGAGCACCCTGTGGTATCTTTTCAGCCGCCCGGGTTTCCTCACTACGGAATTCAATTCAGGGAAAATAGCCTCGTATGTCCATCCGATGCGCCTTTTCATGTGCATCACCCTCCTGTTTTTCATCGGTTTCTTCATGTTTGTGGGGAATACCGTTGAGAATGCCATGGGCAAATGGCATTCTGAAACCATAATCGATGAGCTTGAGGATGCATCCCCTGAGGATTACCGGGCAATGGCAATGTTCGACAAGGATACAGTTGTGGCGATAGCCGTCGATATTGAGGATGTGAGAAAGTATCCGGAGGTTTTCGATATTATCGGGTATTCCGCCGGGGATACGCTTTCCGGTGGCAGCGGGGTAAAGGATACGGTGAAAGTAAGGATGCCTTCAGTGTATCTTGACACATTCGAATACAGGGAAGATCGGGACGGAGTCGGACTGTATGCCACTCCGGCGCCAAGGATGGATGATAGGGAATCCATGTTCATTGACGGGCTGCTCGGTATCCTTAGCGGATACGCCCCTCTGTTCTCATTGTTCCTGGTCCCTATAATGGCTCTTATGCTTAAAGGCCTGTACAGGAAGAAGCGCATGATGTATATGAACCATCTCGCTTTCTCACTTCACTGGGGATGCTTCTTCTATATCATGACAGCTTTGTTCATCCTTGTGGGAGAGCTGTGGCACTATAATGGTGTCCCATGGTATATTTTCCTCGGGATCAATCTCTTATATACAACTGTCGCCATGCATTGGGTTTATGGGGACAATTGGGTCAAGACTCTGCTGAAGACCATTCTCCTGTGTGTGGTGTACTTCTTCATTGTACTTGTCCTGACGGGGATTTTCTTCGTATGGGCCCTTTACAGCCAGAAAGACAATCTGCCCCCGTCAATCGCACGCTGGTAGGCTGAGCTCTTCTATCATGGCCTTTGCCACCGCGGCAGATGCACCCTTGCCTCCCAGGGCCTTGCGGATGCAGTCATACTCGGACAGCATCTTCCGGCGGTAGGCCCCGTCTTCGATAAGGGCACGCACTTCCGCCACGAGATTCCCGGCGTTGCAGTCCTCCTGGATGAACTCTTTGAAAGCCTGGCGGTCTATGATAAGGTTGCCCAGGCTGATGAACTTGACTTTCACGATTTTCCTGGCTATGGCATACGTAATGCGGCTACCCATTATGAAGCCGACGACCTGTGGCGTCCCGAGCAGTACCGTTTCCAAGGATGCAGTGCCGGAATTCACTACGGCCGCCTCAGCATTCTTCACTATGGACTGGGTCTGCCCGAACAGCACCTTTATGTCTGCACTGCAGCCTTTCAGATACGGTGCGTAGTCACCCATGCTCCTGGCTGGGGCTCCGGCCACAATGAACTGGTAGCCGCTGTAGCGTGGAAGTGAGGCCATCCTTTCGGCGAATTCCCTGAGTACCGGCATCATTGTGCTTATCTCTCCCTTGCGTGATCCGGCAAGCATTGCTATCACCGGCTTGTCCGGAAGCCCGTTCCGCTCCAGGAACTCCTGTCTGGTCTCCTTTGATGCGGCCGATCCGTCGATGGCGTCCACCAGAGGGTTGCCCTTGTAAATGAAATCTATGCCCTTCTTCCTGAAATACTGTATCTCGAAAGGGAACACTATGAACAGCTTGTCCACATATTTCCTGAGCTTCTTTATCCTGCCTTCCCGTGACGCCCACACTTTCGGAGCTATATAGTAGAACACCTTGAATCCATGCCTGTGCGCGAATTCCGCAATCTTGAAGTTGAATCCCGGATAGTCTATGAGAATGACGGCATCAGGCTTCCAGTCCATGATGTCCTTCTCGCAGAAACGTACATTCCCGAGCAGCATTCCTGCCTTCCTGAACACTTCCCAGAACCCCATGATGGCCCCTTCCTTGTAATGGCGCACGAGGCCGCTTCCTTCAGCCGGTCCGGCAGGGCGGAGCCCTTCGCAGTTTTTGTATACTGAATGCATGAGATCCCCGCCCCAGAAGCGTACCGCCGCCTGGGGGTCTTCGGCATACAGCCCTTTCATGAGGTTGGACCCGTGAAGGTCTCCTGAGGCTTCACCTGCTATGATGTAGTATTTCATTTCCTGATTGCTGATTCGGAATCCCTCTTAACGCTCCGGGCACGGGCCCTCCTGGCTGAAATCTGTGTCGAACCCCAGTTTCCCGATTCGCTCTACTTCCTGGTAGTCGGTAGTGTCTATGTTATGCGCGACAACCGATATATAGCCGTCTTTCATGATCCAGTGGTCAGACCTGTGCGTGTTCTCGTGGTCATCGATGTAGTCACCGACCATCATGTACAGCTCTTCCCCCGGCTCTGCTTCGGCTTTGCTGCTCTGTCCCAGGAGCTCAGGAGTTATCCCCATGTGCCTGTAGACATCAGGATCCCAGTGCTTGAATTCCCTGACCCACCTGCCTTTCCCCTGGTATCCGGTACGGATCCCTCTGATCTGGCCGGCAGGGATGTCTGGGAAATTGACATTGAAATATATCCCGCGCCTGTCAGGGTAGTTCTCCATTATCATCCTGAATATGCCGGGGAAGAATTTCACGACGGCGGAGAAGTCCGCGTCCGGGTCAAGTGTGGAAAGCGACACCCCGATTGCAGGTATGCCGTTCAGGGCGGCCTCCTGGGCTGCACCGAGCGTGCCGGAGTAGCATGATGCGGAGGAGGCGTTCGAGCCGTGGTTTATGCCGGACACCACTGCATCCGGGAAATCCTTTTCGAAGACAGTGTTCAGCCCGAATTTCACGCAGCTTGCCGGTGTGGCGTCAAGATATGACCACCTGGCGTTGTCAAAATACCCGTCCGGCTCGTTTCCGGTATTCCACGTCTTCTCTTTTATTTCGTTGATTCCAAGTTCCTTGTATGCAATCTGCCTTAGCCCGAGCGAGACTGCCATCGACATTCCGGACTGGTGTTTTTTGGGGGCGATGACAGTCAGTCTGCCAAATTGGCACATTATTTCTGACAGTACCTTGATGCCTTTCGCCTGATAACCGTCGTCATTCGTTATAAGTATATCCATCAAATAGAAATTTGTGACAAATATAGTAGAATATTCATTATTTTTCTTATTTTTGCACCGTTTTTGTAGGAAAGGTGCCTTCGGAAACAAAATCTGAAATTTGTATTACTTTTAATATATTAAGACAATGATTAAACTTGGTATTAACGGATTCGGCCGTATCGGACGTATGGTTTTCCGTGCAGCTGTTGAGAACTTCTCAAACGACATTCAGGTTGTAGGTATCAATGACCTTCTTGACCCGGAGTATCTTGCATACATGCTGAAATATGATTCAGTACATGGCCGTTTCAACCATGAGGTTTCAGTAGAAGACGGTTACCTCGTAGTTAACGGCAACAAGATCCGCCTCACTTCAGAGATGGACCCTGCAAACCTCAAATGGAACGAGGTAGGCGCTGATGTTGTGGTTGAGTCTACAGGTCTTTTCCTCACTGACGAGAAAGCACGTAAACACATCGAGGCCGGTGCTAAGAAAGTCATCATGTCAGCTCCTTCAAAGGACAGCACTCCTATGTTCGTATACGGTGTGAACGACAAGACTTACGCTGGACAGGACATCATCTCCAACGCATCCTGCACCACTAACTGCCTTGCTCCTATATCTAAAGTTCTCCACGAGACATTCGGTATCAAGAGAGGCCTCATGACTACAGTTCACGCTGCTACAGCTACCCAGAAGACTGTTGACGGTCCTTCAAAGAAAGACTGGAGAGGCGGACGCGGTATCCTCGAGAACATCATCCCTTCTTCAACAGGTGCTGCAAAGGCTGTAGGTAAAGTTCTTCCTGAGCTCAACGGCAAACTTACTGGTATGTCAATGCGTGTACCTACCTCTGACGTTTCAGTAGTTGACCTTACTGTAGAGCTCGAGAAACCTGCTACTTACGAGGAAATCTGCGCTGCCATGAAGAAAGCTTCTGAAGGCGAGCTCAAAGGAATCCTCGGATATACCAACGAGTCTGTCGTTTCAACTGACTTCCGCGGTGACTCCCACACTTCCATCTTCGATGAGAAGGCAGGTATCCAGCTCGATCCTACATTCGTGAAAGTCGTTTCTTGGTACGACAACGAGTGGGGCTATTCAAACAAAGTTTGTGAGATGGCTCGCGTAATCGCAAAATAATTTGCCTCAGGCAATAACAATAGGAAAGGGCAGCCGCATCCGGCTGCCCTTTCCTATTGTTAATCTTACTATTCTATTTTATCTCTATTTCCTTCAGAAAACCGGCAATATCGCGCAGGACCTCTTTTGAGATTGTTTCAATAATCTCGCCATACTCTGACGGATTTCCGGTCTTGCAGTGCTGGAAGAGATGGTTCAGGCCTGGATATTCTTTGATTACGGAGGACGGATTCTCCGGAAGACCAGATCTGAGTGCATCAAGATTCCGGGTTGCATCTACCTGTGTATCAAGACTTCCGTTGGCGGCGAAAACGGGGCAGTGCACCTTTGGCAGAAGTTTTTCCGGGCAGAATGAAATGAAGCTGTCTATCCACGGGGAATTCTGGGCAAGAACTGCGACAAGGTTATCCAGAGCTCCTTGCGGAAGAGATACTCTCGAGCTTATGGCCAGCGAATCCACTATGTAGCCGGCTTTCTGCTGTGTGATTTGGGCGGCTTCCGTTTCTGCGGTATCCGTGGCTCCGTCCCCGGCATCGCCATCCCGTCCTCCGGCCATGTGCAGCAGGATCCGGTTATCCAGCACTTCACCGAGCATGGCGCAGTAGTCTTCCGTGACCTTTTCCGGTGTGCCGGCCTGCCTGAGTGCCGTGCGGTTCTGCGAAAGCAATATCTCCTTGCCGCTTACGGCGGCTCCGGCCAGACTTATCACGAAATCCACTTTGCCCCCGGCTCCTGCCATAAACGCTATGGAACCTCCTTCGCTGTGGCCGAGGATACCGGTCATGCTGAAGCATCCGAGCGAATCAAGGAACGCCACACCTGCCATTGCATCCTCGAAGTTGGACTGCATGGTCACTGATGCCGGGTCTCCGGTGGATTTTCCTGTACCGCGGTCATCATATCTGAGCGAGGCTATGCCGTTTCGTGCCAGGTAGTCGGCTAAGACCAGGAACGGCTTGTGGCTGAAGATTTCTTCGTCCCTGTTCTGCTGTCCGCTTCCTGTGACCATGAGCACTACAGGAACTTCCATGGACTTTTCACCGGAGTATCCTGCAGGGTAGGTGAGTGTTCCGCTGAGAACAGCATCCCCGCTGCTGAAAGATATCTCTTCAGTCCTGTACGGGAACGGCGCCACCGGTGTCTGGGGCCTGAATATGATGGGCTTTCCGTACTTGAGGACCAGCGGCATGGCCAGGCCTGACTGTCTGAGCGTCCCTTCGGCGCTGACAATCTCCCCGTCATTGCCAGTGCGGATGAAATGACCTGAATACGAAGCTCCTATGCCGGGGATTGAGATGGAAAGGGAGTCTCCTGTCAGCAGGTCCACCGTTGCGGGGATCAGCCCGGAGCCCTGGTCCGGGCTCTCCATGGTGCAGGTGAGATTCCCGTCCCGGTCTTTCCCGAAATTGAATACTATGTTCAGCGAGGCAGGCCCTATGGAGACTTTCCCTGACCATGCCCCGGCCATCTCCGGTATGGACTGTGGCTGCGCGGACATCCCGGCAGCCACAGTAAAGAATATGCCGGCAAAAAGGGCCGGCATTAATGATTGTCCTCTCATGTGTTATTTCAATTCCTTGATTTTCACATTTTTGAACCATACTTCGTCGCCGTGGTCCTGAAGTAGGATGTATCCCTCATCGAGATTCCCGAAATTTGGCCAGTCACGGTATTTGCTGTAGTCGACCAGCGCATCCCACATCTGGTTGTTGCGTTCATATTCGAGAAGTTTCACTCCGTTGAGCCAGTGCTCCACGTGGTTCCCTTCCACCACTACTACCGCGGTGTTGAATGCGTCCTTGTCGAACGGCTTGTCGGCAGGGGCCGGTATCAGGTCATAGAGAGAGCCGCATTTGCGGTTGCCTTTGACACCGAGCTTTGCGTCAGGGTGGAGGTCGTCATCGAGGACCTGGAACTCGCACCCTATGGCCGAGCCGTCCCCCTTGTTCAGTTCAGGGTCCACGAAATACTTGATTCCGCTGTTGGCTCCCGGGGTGATCTTGAAGTCCACGCTGAGGATGAAGTTCCTGTATGTGCGGGTGGTGATGATGTCACCACCGTTGGCGGATTCTCCTCCGTTGCCTTTCTGCACTTTGAGTATGCCGTCTTCTATCGTCCAGCCCTTTTCAGGGAAACCGGCCAGCTTTGCGCCTCTCCATCCTTCAGTGGTCTTGCCGTCCCAGAGAAGTTTCCATCCTTCAGCGGCTTCTTTCGGGGATATGGTGTTGTCCACAAGGTTCACAAGCGGTGTGCCGCTGCACTCCGGGGTAAGGTATTTCTGTACATCAGCAGTGCATATGCGGATGTCTTTCCAGCTGACGCTCTTCCCTTCCAGCGCAGGGTCGGAGATTGCATGAACCTGCAGGGCGATGAACCCTTCGGCGGCCCCGTCATCCCATATCTCTGCGCAAGGGATGCCGTTGACCCATGTGCGGATGGAGTTGCCGAAAGCCTCTATGCGGGCCTTGTTCCACTGTCCGTTCCTGAAGGCGGACTTTGCATCAGGGTTCTTTGTGAGCGGATAGAGCCAGCCCCTGGCCGCCTCGTCATATATGCCGCCTGACCATGCCCTTCCGGAAGGGTCTATCTCGAACTGGTATCCGTGGACACGTCCGTTCTGGTAGTCTTTTGTGCTGTGGCTGCGGAACTGAACCCCTGAGTTGAGCCCGTCGTCCACCTTGAATTCGAATTCAAGTATGAAGTCACTGTAGTTTTTGTCAGTCACAAGGAAAGTGTTCGGTGTACCGGTCTTTGATGTCCCGGTAATGGCACCGTTTTCCACTTTGTAGGTGGCTTTCCCGTTCAGCCTGTGCCATCCTTTGAGGTTCTTTCCGTTGAACAGCGGCTCCCACTCCTGGGCTGAGGCCGCAGTGGCGATGGCGGACAGCAGGCATATTGCTGTAAATAACCGTTTCATATTGTCTGTATTGAAGTCAGTTTATAATAACGTCAGTTCGACGAATTTATGTTTAACAATATTATATTAAAAATCAATATTTTATCATTTATGACTGGAATCCGTCACACTGACGTTAATGATTAAACATGCGTTTAATCATATAATCTAATCCCCAGTCACTTCGTGACAGCCCCTTGTTAAGGGACGCCACCCCCATCCGCCCCCTCGCCGGGGGCCCTGTCGCAGGCCACGGGCCTGCTCCTTAATAGGTAATTCGATGTAATTTAATGAATTAAATTCATCGAATTCACGTTATAATAGTCTATAGTCTGTAGAATTCTTCCCAGCCTTTGCGCGGAGGCTCTCCGGTGAGCATTGCGTTGGCGAATGCGTTGTTGGTGATGGTCCCTGTCCTGCTGTCGAAGAACAGCCTGGCGTTGAGCCTCTGGGCTATTACTCCGAGCGAGAATACCTGGCTCAGAGGCCCGTGTATCTCGAAAGGAGAGCGCGTCTTCTCGAGACCCTGGCAGGAGAGGAGGAAATTCTCGAAGTGGTTTGACGGGCTTTCCGGTACTTCCGGGAGCTTGCCGGCCATCTCCCTGGCTTTTTCGTCAGGTATGATGGAAAGAGTGCTGCCGTGGCTTCCGCCCTTGAAAGTAAGGTCTCTGCTGTAGATGATTTTCCCTGGGTTGAGATTTGACGGCACTGCCTCCCCCTGGTTCGTTGAAGGCACCCCTTCTGTTACCGCCGAGGCCCCGTATCCTGCCGGGAGCGGCGGGAGGTTGTCTATTCCGTCATACCATGTCACATCCACAGGAGGCATGCTCCCTCTTGATGGGAAGCGGAAAAGTATTGTGGAGGAATAAGGATAGAAGTAATCGTTGTGCCCGTCTGCCCTGAGCATGTTTATTTCATACGGCAGGCCGAGCTGGAGGAATTCATGTGCCGTGTCAAGTATATGTGCACCCCAGTCGCCAAGTGCTCCCATGCCGAAGTCGTACCAGCACCGCCAGTCGCCCTGGTGGTATTTAGGGTTGAACTCATGGTACGGCCTTGCGCAGAGCCATGTGTCCCAGTCCATCCCTGCCGGAACCGGTTCTCCTTCCGGCATTCTGTATATCCCTGCGGCGTCCCATTTGTGCCAGCGCCTTTCGTTGTTCATGTGGGCCGTGATGGCTGTCACGTCCTTGATGATACCGGCGTCCATCCATGCCTTGAACTGGAAGTAGTTTGCCTCAGAATGTCCCTGGTTGCCGACCTGTGTCACGACCCCGGGGTGCTTCCTGGCGGCCTCCATCAGAAGCTCGGCCTCATGGAATGTACGGCACATCGGTTTCTCCAGGTAGACGTGCTTCCCGTACGACAGGGCGAGCATGGCGATAGGGAAGTGGGAGTGGTCCGGTGTGGCCACCGCCACAGCCTCGAATTCGTTTCCGGCCTTTTCGAAAAGCTGCCTGAAGTCACGGAATTTCTTTGCCCCGGGATACATCGCCTGGACCTTCTGCGCCTGCTTGCCGTCCAGGTCGACATCGCACAGTGCGACCACCTCGACCATGCCGGTCCTGGCGAATTCATTGATGATCTGTTCGCCCCGGTTTCCGATACCGATGTAGGCGATCTTGACTTTACCTTTGTTCCTGTTCCCGGCAGCCCTGGCTGCAGCAGGAAACAGCAAATCATTTGCTCCAAGGGCAAGGCCGGCTGTGGTCATGCCCATAGTCTTGAGAAAATTTCTTCTTGAAACCATCGCGTCGTGATGCTAAGTTAGGGAATGATTTATAGTTATGTAGTTAATGTCATTATTCAATCCTGACCTGTGGTCTGAAAAGGCATAAATTTAGAAATTTTTTGTCAAATTAAAGGCATTCATTTGAAAACAGTCCGTAAAGTTCAGCGTCAATCCTGTCTGTGACGTATGAGAAGTCTTCCGGCTTGTTCTCGAAGTCGAGACCGTCTGTGTCGAGGACAAGCACTTTCCCCTTGTATTCCCCGATCCATTTGTCGTATCTGGTGTTGAGTCCGGAAAGGTACTCAAGGCTGATCCCTTTCTCATAGTCGCGGCCCCTTTTCTGGATACGCGACACCAGATGCGGTACAGATGATTTCAGGTATATCAGCAGGTCGGGGAGCCTGACCATGGCCATCATCACATGGAAAAGCTCCATGTAGGTGTTGAAGTCCCGTTCGGATATATTGCCCATATCTTTGTTGTTCTCTGCAAAGATATAGACACCTTCCAGGATTGTACGGTCCTGTATGACAGTTCCTTCCGCCTTTGAGATTTCCAGTATGTCCTTGAAACGCTGCGTGAGGAAGTACACTTCAAGATTGAACGACCAGCGCCTGATGTCTTTGTAATAGTCTTCTATATAGGGGTTGTATGTCACGGCCTCGTATTTCGGGGTCCATCCGTAATGCTCCGAAAGCATCCTGGTGAGAGTGGTCTTGCCGCTCCCGATATTTCCAGCTATTCCTATGTGCATGACAAGTCTTTTTGTTGTATGGGGCCGATTTTTCATCGGAACTGCTAAAATACGTAATTTTTGCTAACTTTGCGCGCCAAAAATCCATCGGTCATGAGCAGATTCAAAGGTATTTTCTTCGGAATGGCCACGTCAGTAACTTTCGGGCTGATCCCTCTGTTTACCCTTCCTCTTATAGGAAAGGGGATGGAGTATGACTCTATCCTGTTTTACCGTTTCCTTTTCGCTTCCCTGGCCTTGGGGACAGTGATGCTCATCAAGAAAGAGAGCTTCAGGATAGAGATGAAGGACATCCCCGTATTCCTGCTGCTGGCTTTCTTCTATACCTTCTCATCGCTGTTCCTCCTGTGCGGATACGGCTACATGGGAGCCGGTGTGGCTACTACACTGCATTTCACCTACCCGGTCTTCGTTTCCCTGCTCATGTTCCTGCTCTTCAGGGAGAAGGCTTCATGGCTGACGTGGGTGTCCATCGCCATGGCGGTATGCGGGGTGGCCCTCCTGTCCCTTCCATCCACAGGTATGTCCGCGGATGTCAAGGGCATCATCATCGTGATACTGTCCGCCGTGGCATACGGAAGCTATATTGTAGGAGTGAACAAGTCCAGGGTACGTAACATGAACAGCCGCAAGCTGGCGTTCTACGTGTTCATTTTCACAACGCTGATTTTCGGTGTGAAGGACCTGGCTTCAGGCAGCCTCCAGATGCCGCCGGACATCAGCTCGGTGGGGAACCTCGTACTTCTGGCCGTCCTGCCTACAGTCGTGTCCAACATAACCCTTGTGCTCGCGGTGCAGAATATCGGCGGTACGCTGACTTCCGTACTCGGGGCTTTGGAGCCGCTCACGGCCGTGTGCATCGGAGCACTGGTCTTCGGGGAGGATTTCACCATGAGGGAGGCCTCAGGAATTCTGCTTGTGCTGGTAGCCGTGACAGTGATCATACTCACGGGGTCTATACAGGGGACCATCGACAAGGTATTCAAGAAAATACGTCCCCGCCATGCTTGATATACGTCCGGCACTTGTCCGGGACATTGATGCGATAATGGAGATATTCTGCCGGGCAAGGGCCTTCATGGCCGCCCACGGCAACCCTGGCCAGTGGACGGGAGGCTATCCTTCACGGGAACTTCTCCTTTCGGAGATTGCGGCTTCGCACTGCTTTGTGTGCACTGACGGGCGCGGGGACATAGCCGGCACATTCTGCTTCATCATAGGGGAAGACCCCACATACAGGCTGATAGAGCAGGGGGCATGGCTTTCTCCAGGACCTTACGGCACGGTACACAGGCTCGCATCCGGCGGCAGTGAGAGAGGGATAGCCGATGCATGCTTCAACTGGTGCTGGGAGCGCATACACAACCTCAGGGCTGATACACACGCGGACAATATCCCTATGCAGAACGCTCTTGCAAAGAACGGATTCAGGCGCTGCGGCATCATTTACACTGACAACGGCTCGGCCCGTATCGCATACCAGAAGTGTGTCGTACGGCCCTGATATGGATTTATGGAATTTTTTGTCTGGGAAGGCCATACGTATTTGAGCAAGTTTTCTTAATTTTGAAAGTTTTGAATTTCAGGATATGGAAAATCTTTCAGACGGGACTCTTTCTGTAAGGGTGTCAGAGCATGGCGCAGAACTTTGCAGCATTGTAAAAGACGGGACTGAATACTTGTGGCAGGCAGATCCCGCATACTGGAAAAGGCATTCGCCGGTATTGTTCCCTATTGTCGGGAGCCTGTGGAACGGTGTCTTCCGGTATAAGGGAAAGGAATATGCCATGGGGCAGCACGGATTCGCCCGGGACATGGATTTCACACTGGTGGAGAAATCGGACAGGGAAGTCTGGTTCAGGCTCGGGTCTGACAAGGATACACTTGCAAGATACCCGTTCCCTTTCGTGCTTGAATCAGGATACCGCCTGCAGGGAGGGAAAGTGCATGTAATGTGGCGTGTGCACAATCCCGGAGAAGAGACCATGTATTACCAGATAGGTGCACATCCGGCATTCTTCTATCCTGATTTCGACCCGGGTACTGCAGACAGGGGCAGTTTCTCTTTCATGAAAGGAGGACATGCAGTCAAAGACCTGGACTACATTCTGATCAAGGAGAAAGGCTGCGCAGACCCCATGACCGTATATCACCTTGAACTGGAAGGCGGGATGCTTCCTGTCGATGTCCATTTATTTGACAGGGATGCCCTTATACTGGAGGGCGGACAGGCGGACCGGGTGATGCTTCATGCTCCCGGCGGACGGCCGTGGCTTGCACTGGATTTTGACGCGCCCGATGTGGGGCTGTGGTCTCCTCCAGGGAAAAACGCCCCGTTTGTATGTATTGAGCCATGGTACGGAAGATGCGACAGGGCGGGGTTCTCGGACGAGATCAGCCGTAGAGACATGATACAGGCCCTGGAAGCAGGGAAGACCGCTGAAATGTCCTATGCCATAGAGATATTGTGACAGGTCCATGCCTGTTTAAAAAAAACGACTTAAATACAAAGACACGATGAATCAATTTGCCAAAAGTTATGCCGACGGGTTCATGGCGGACCTGGTCGCAAAGAATCCTGGTGAGAGGGAGTTCCACCAGGCCGTTAGAGAGGTGCTTGACAGTGTGGCCCCTTATATCATGGATCATCCGTACCTTCTGGACCAGAAGATCATGGACAGGATAGTGGAGCCTGAAAGGGTGATCATGTTCCGCGTACCGTGGCTGGATGACGAAGGCGAAATACACATCAACAGAGGTTACAGAGTCCAGATGAACAGCGCCATAGGGCCTTACAAGGGTGGCCTGCGCTTCCATCCGAGCGTCAACTTGAGCATCATGAAATTCCTTGCCTTCGAGCAGACTTTCAAGAACAGTCTCACTACTCTTCCTATGGGTGCGGCGAAGGGAGGCTCGGACTTCAATCCAAAAGGGAAGTCAGACAGTGAAGTGATGCGTTTCTGCCAGAGCTTCATGACAGAGCTGCAGCGCCATGTGGGGCAGGATACCGACGTCCCTGCGGGAGATATAGGGGTAGGAAGCCGTGAAATAGGATATCTTTTCGGACAGTACAAGAGACTGCGCAACGAGTTCTCCGGAGTGCTGACCGGCAAAGGGCTGAGCTGGGGCGGAAGCCCTCTCCGTCCGGAGGCCACAGGGTATGGCACATGTTATTTCGCTTCGGCGATGCTGTCCACCAGAGGGGAGACATTCGAGGGCAAGACTGTCGTGATTTCCGGTTCGGGCAATGTGGCCCAGTATGCCGCGCAGAAGGCTCTCCAGCTCGGCGCCAAGGTGGTGACGCTTTCCGATTCCAACGGATTTATATACGATCCCGACGGCATAGACGCGGAGAAGTTGGAGTATGTCTTTGAACTGAAGAATGTCTACAGGGGCAGGATAAAGGAGTATGCGCAGAAGTATCCTGCGGCGCAGTATTTCGAGAATATGCGTCCGTGGGGCATAAAATGCGATATCGCAATGCCTTGCGCGACTCAGAATGAGATAAATGAAGAAGAGGCGAAACAGCTTGTGGCCAACGGGTGCATATGTGTGGCCGAGGGAGCAAACATGCCTTCTGAACCTGGGGCGATCGAGGTCTTCCAGGCCGCGAAGATTCTATATTCCCCGGGAAAGGCTTCAAACGCAGGCGGTGTCGCTGTCTCAGGTCTTGAGATGACACAGAATTCAATAAGGCTCAAGTGGACAGGAGAGGAGGTGGATGCGCAGCTCCACAGGATAATGTCGGACATACACGAGGCTTGCGTGAAATACGGTACAGAGGAAGACGGATATGTAAACTATGTGAAAGGGGCCAATGTGGCATCTTTCATAAAGATTGCTGATGCCATGATGGCGCAGGGGCTGGTTTAGCGCCTGTTTCATGCCATAGCGGTGGCTTTGCTGTCGTCCAGGGTGACTTTTTCAGTCATTCCCTGGATGACAGTGTTTTTATACCCTGAGCCATTTCCTGCGGAACAGGCGTATGAGAAAGATGATCCCTCTGAAGCACAGCTCTATGCACATGGCAATCCAGACACCCTTCAGGCCTGCCTTCGGGGCAAGTACGGCCGCTATGCTCAGTCTCACTGCCCAGATGCTTCCCAGGTTCATGATGCAAGGGACAAGTGTGGACTTCGCCCCTACGAATACTCCATAGCAGACTATCGCCGCAGCGTACATGGGCTCGGCGAATGCTTCGATCCTGAGGACCGAGGCTCCCAGTTCTGTCACATGCGGGTCAGGAGTCATGATACCTATTATGGCCGGGGCGGCGATGTACATGACTGCACCCATTACTGCCATCACGGCGATTCCCATTGCCACGGTAATCTTCGCGAATCTCCAAGTGAGTTCTTTTCTCCTCGCACCGAGACTCTGTCCAACGAGTGTTGTGGCGGCATCGGATATACCGTATCCGGGCATATAGCACAGACTTTCGGCGGTAATCGCAAACGAGTTGGCTGCTATGGCTATGGTCCCGAGCGGGGCCACTATGACAGTGGACATGATCTGTGCCCCGCACATTATCATCCTTTCCAGTCCCATCGGGAGGCTGATGCCCGCTGCATTCTTGAGACATCTGGAAGTAGGCCTGAATTTACCTTTGTGGTGCGCGATGTCAAGTTCCTGGGACCTGAAACACAGATAATAAAGCATCAGGGATGCTGTCACTATCATTGCCAGTGCCGTGCCGAGTGCGGCGCCTTTTACTCCCATTCCCGCCCCTGGTGCTGTCATCGCTATGCCGAATATGCTTATTTCACGGGTCGGGAAAATCAGGAAGAAATTGAAGACGACATCCAGAAGGCACATTATTATGTTCAGGATGCTCGGTACTTTCATGTTGCCGCTGCTGCGGAGCATCCCGCTGGCAAATACGTTGAGCTGGAACGCAGGGAGGAAAAGTATGAAAATCAGGAAATACCCGCTGGCGTCTGACACTATGTTCTCTCCTCCTCCGAGCCAGTGCGGGAGCGGTCCGCTGACAGCACATCCGATGCCTGCAAGTATCATGCTGAATATCAGCACGCTCACAAGTCCCTGTCTCAATACGGAACGTGCTGCCTCCGCATCTCTTGCCCCGAGAAGGTGTGCTACCTGGACCGCAAATCCAGTGGCTGCGGCCGAACTTACCCCTGTGAACAGCCATGTGGTGGTGGACACAAGCCCTATGGATGCGGATGCTTCCGCGCCGAGGCTTCCCACCATTGACGCGTCGATGAACTGCATCAG
>JADIMB010000007.1 GCA_017694995.1 Candidatus Cryptobacteroides faecavium
GTCGTGACAGGGGAGCATACCAGCGTCCATTTCTCCGCGTTCGGAAACAAGAACCCGTACGGACAGACTATGCAGATCATCGGGCTCCAGCCGCAGTTCCGCTATTGGTTCAACGGACGTCCTATGACCCGCGAGTTCATCGGGGCAGGCGCGCTTGTGACTACTTACGATATTAACTGGAAGGACAATGTCTATGACGGAGACGCTGTCGGCCTCGGGTTTGTCGGCGGCTATGTCTTTTCCTTGGGGAGGAGGTGGAGCCTGGAGCTGTCAGGCAGTTTCGGAGTGATGTATTTCCATCAGAAACAGTATCATCTCAACGACAACTACGACGATTACTTCGTCGACGAGGCTGTCAGGACCAACGCCCGCGGGTACAAGCTTTTCCCCGTGGACCTGGGTGTGACATTCATTTATATCATAAAGTAGGGGGCAGAGGATGAAGATGAAGTGGTTATCCGGTATTTTGTGTACGTTCCTGCTGCTTTTGGGAGGGAGCCATGTCTCTGCCCAGGAGATAAAGCTGGTCACGGGGCGTATTCTCAACAAGACTGAAAACAAGCCGTTCGATCCTGCGGATGTGGTCATCTATACTTTCAATACCGTGGGAGAGGCAGAGGATGCGTACGGGGTGCTTACGGCTGAAGGCGGCGGCTACATATTCTCCACCAACATGGTCTCTCCGGACGCCAGCGGGTATTACGAGGTCCGTGTGGCCGAGACGGGCGCCATCATTGTGAAGGCCGGTGCTGGAAAGGACATGTGTGTCAAGGAGAACGTCGACTACAGGATGGAGATCAATTTCAGCATTGAGGGTGGTATCATCCTTCCTCCTGCCACCACGACGGCAGGGCTTACGGAGCCGGCTCCGATGAAGGAGAGGAATGTGATGAACGGGAACAGGCTTGAGGTAAGCAACACTATCCCGCTTCCTGACCACTTCGGCAAGACCAATGCGCGGCTCATTCTCCAGCCCATGCTTTATTCCGGCGGCACTGACGAGCTGATAAAGTATCTCCGCCCGATAGTCATCGACGGAGACCAGTACAGACTCACCCAGGAGCGCAGGATGGGATATGACGCGGACAATGACCCTCTTACGAAGTATGTCCTGGAGGAGCCTCTGAAAGACACTTCCATGATTGTCAGATGGGCGGATACCGTACGGGTGGATGACCCGGACAAGAGCTATTATGTGAACGGGGTTATACGGCTCGAGGACTACAACCAGATATACTACGAGAAGAAAATGCTCCTGGCTTCAGCCAGAAGTGTCCGTCCGCTGAAGTTCCTTCAGTACACTATGGACCTGTATGAGCTTGACCCTGACGAGTATAAGGAGAAGCCGCGCCGTGAAAGGAGGAATACGGCAGGCAATATTTCCCTTACATTCCTCGTGGGTAAGGCTAAGCTTGATGATGCCGACACCACCAACAAGGCCCATCTTGACAGGCTCAAGGGTGACCTGCTGAATATAGTGCAGGGTGAGGGCTCGCAGCTGAAGGAATTCTTCATAACCGGGATTGCTTCCCCTGACGGCTCGTACCAGTCAAACCTGAAGCTGGCGAGGGAGAGGATGAAATATGCATTGTCCCAGATCACGTCTGTGCTTTCAAAGCATGTAAGGGACAGGGTGTATATGAAGACAGAGGCGGAGGTGGCCCCGTGGAGTGCTGTGGTGGACCTCCTGAAGGCCGACTCCCTGATGACGGAGGCTGCCGGACTGCAGGAGATTATTGACAAATACCCGGGGAATCATGATGCCCAGAGCATAAGGATCAGGCAGCTCCCTTACTACAAGAGTGTGGTCGTGGACTATCTGCCGAAGCTACGCACGGTGCGGTATGAATACAATTACGAGCTTTACAGGGAGCTTACCCCTGAAGAGATAATGGACAGGTATGAGAATGACGAGGACTACCGCAGCGGACGCAAGGAGTTCGCCCTGTATGAGTTCTGGCACCTGTTCCAGATGGTGAAAGACCCTGACGAGCTTGAGGTCCTGTACAAGAGGGCCTATGACGCTTCCGTGAAGGAGTCCGGACGGCCGTGGGCTCTTGCTGCCAACAACCTTGCCCTCTCTTACCTGCGCAAGGACAAGGCCGATACTTCTATCCTTGCCCCCCTGGTGGACGCTACCATCAAGCGTGTCAATGTCATAGAAAGGAGGGCCGACGGGACTGTCAACTCTGTCATCAACCCTGAGGCTGTGGTGGCCAACCAGATTTCCATGTTCCTCAAGACGCGAAACTTCGAGAGGGCCAGTGTCCTGGCGCAGATTCTCCCGGACTCGGAAAAGAACAGGCTTATAAAGGCTTTCACTCTCTGCCTGGGGGGATACTATACCGGAGGTGACACTCCGGAGGAGAAGCAGCAGGCCAAGGATGTCTTCAATGTGGTGGCCAACTCCACTCCTCTGAACAAGGTGGTCATGTGCCTTGCGATAGACAACCCTGCCTATACGAGCATGGCGGCCGGAGCCATGAAGGATCTCCCTCAGGACGACGGGCTCACATACTATCTGTGGGCTATTATCAAGTGCCGGGAGTCGCAGCAGGCCCAGGATTTCGATGCTTTCATGATCGAGATGGATGCCGAGACATGGCTTCTGAGGGCTTTCCAGGCGGACAAGAAGTATCTGGGGCTTGCGTCTGCGGACGGGGACATCCTTGAGAGTGTCTTCAAGAATGCAAGTGACTCATATGAAGCGGGAACAGTAATGTAGAGCAGTCATGAAGATATCAATCAGAATATTACTTGTATTCTCAGCCCTGGTCTTTCCCGGGGCCGGCCTGGCCGCGCAGACTGTGGAGACACAAGCTGACAGTACAGCCTCGGCTGATTCTGCCGGGATGTTCAACGCGCTTGACTACAGTATGCAGAAAAGGTATCTCTACAGGGGAGAGCCTTTCATAAATGACAAGTTCACCGACAACACGTTCTTCTCCATTCACGGAGGTTCGGAGAAGCTTGCCCCGCGCGGCAATTCCACCTACAACTGGAGTGCTGCAGCAAAGGTCTCGTACGGGAAATGGTTCAATCCGTATAATGCATTGAAACTCACCCTTTCAGGTGAGCGGACTTTCCGGAATGCAGACAGGAGTGTTATCTGGACGGCCGGGGTCGATGTCTCCCACATGTTCAATCTGAGCCGCTACTTCGGAGGCTACAGGCCGTCCCGTTTCTTTGAGATTTCCACTGTCGAAGGTCTCCGTTACAGGTATTCAATGACAGGTGACAGCGGGGAGAATGCTGCAGGACTTCACCTGGGGTTCAATTTCAACATGAATCTCGGACGCCGGATCGACTTCTTCATCGAGCCTCTGGTTACATTCTATACAGACAATATTGACCATTCCGCTGACTGGAACTGGCGCAGGTACGATATCACATACGGGGGGACCATGGGTCTCAGCTACAAGTTCCTTTCGGACAGGAAAGCCCTGTCCGGGCCTGCGGACACAGGGGATGCATTCGTGTCTTTCTCGGCAGGACCTGCGTTCCATTTCTCTGACCTTGTGCTGGACAGGATAGGGATTTTCAAGTCCCTTGGTGCGCAGGTGAACCTTTCTTACGGGAAGTGGTTCACACCGGTGTTTGCCCTCAGGGCTACCGGCTTCTTCACCACTGACAAATGGATAGAGTACAGTTACGGTGCCAGGAAGAACGCATGGTATTACGGTGCCAGGATAGAAGGGATGCTTGATCTGTGCTCTCTTTTCCGCCACGGCAGGAAGTCTGATTTTTCTGTATCTCTGCTGGCAGGGCCTGAAGTGGCTGCCGTGACCAAGCGCGAATCTTCCAGGAATCTCACCAACTTTTACCTGGGCCTCACCGGAGGTCTGCAGCTGAAATACCGCATTCTGGAGTATATCTCTATTTTCCTGGAGCCGCGCGTGGGGATAGTGCCGTACACTATCGTTACCGATTCTCTGGACCCTCTGAAGCATGTAGGGCACAACTACTACGATACTCTTTACAACTTAAATATAGGTGTTGAGCTCAGCCTCGGTTTCCTTGAGTGACAAAAAAATCCCCTGCCTGTTTCCGGGCAGGGGATTTTCATGCTGTCATGTCACTGTGTGTGCTATTCTGTTCTGCCGGGATATGCCTTGAGGCCTTCTTCCAGGCATTTGACGGCTTTTTCAAGCTCCGGTATTTCAAGCACATATGCGATTCTTGCATAATTCTTTCCTTTTCCAGGTGTCTTGAAGAACGAGGCTGCCGGAGTCACCATCGTGGTCTCGTTGTTGTATCTGAACTCCTCCAGCATCCACCTTGCAAATCTTTCCGTGTCATCTACAGGCAGCTCGGCCACTGTATAGAACGCCCCCATCGGCATAGGAGTATAGACCCCAGGTATCTTGTTGAGACTCTCTATCATGAAGTTGCGCCTTCTGATATATTCAGCGCGGACATCGCTCAGATATTGCTCAGGAGTGTCAAGTGCACCGATGGCGGCGATCTGTCCGAGTACCGGCGGGCAGAGACGGGCCTGGGCATACTTCATGGCGGCTGTCATCACGTCCTTGTTGTGCGACACGATACATCCCACGCGCACACCGCACAGGTTGTATCTTTTGGACACTGAATCTATGAGTATCACATTCTGTTCCGCTCCAGGTATGTTCATGGCGGAGAAGTGCGGCTCGTCCGTATAGCAGAACTCCCTGTATACTTCGTCAGAGAGCAGGAACAGGTCATGTTTCCTGACTATCTCTCCCAGGGCCAGCAGGTTCTCCTTTGAATAAAGTGTACCGGTAGGATTGCCCGGGTTGCAGATCAGGATGGCCTTTGTCTTCTCGGTTATCGCTTTCTCGAACTCCTCCATGTCAGGAAGCCGGAAACCTGTCCTTATGTCTGTAGGGATTGCCTTCAGGGTGATTTCATTCATGAAGGCGAATGTGTTGTAGTTGGTGTAGAACGGCTCTATCACAAGCACTTCGTCTCCCGGATTGCAAGTTATCTCCAGGGCCATGAGAACGGATTCGCTTCCGGCTACGGTGACCAGCAGCTCCGGTACCTCTATATTTATACCGATATTCCTGTAGTATTTGTTCACAAGACCTTCCCTCAGCTCGATGAGGCCTGCGGAGTTGGAATATGAGACGTTAGTGCCTTTGAAATTCCTTATGGCGTCGAGGGCGCACTCCGGGGAGTTGATCTTTGAATCCGGCTGGCCCATGTTCAGATGATATACTTTGACACCTTGTTTCTTGGCCGCGTCTGACAACGGGATGAGCTTCCTGATGGCGGAAGCAGGCATCAGCTGTGCTTTCTGGGAAATCTGTACCATATTAAAATCTTATTAGAAAGTGCTTAAACGGGGACAAAGTTAATATTTTTTTTTACCTTTGCGGACGTTCTGTTAAATTTAATTTAGTTCGTTTTATGGCTGCATTTAGACAAAGAGCTTTAGATGAGGCGTCCTCTCATAAGACAGAGCGCTTCTATGTTGAAAAAGGGCCTGTATCTCAGTATTTTGGCCAGAATGTGTTCGACCTTGACAAGATGAGGGGATACATGTCCCAGCAGGCTTACGAAGCTGTCCTGTCGGCAGTGAAATTCGGAGGTAAAATAGACAGAAGTGTGGCCAATGAGATCGCCTCCGGCATGAAATCATGGGCCATCGAGAAGGGTGCTACACATTACACCCATCTGTTCCAGCCTCTTACCGATGCCACTGCAGAGAAGCACGAGGCCTTCATTTCTGTGAAGGACGGCAAGGCGTTTGAAAAATTCAACGGAAGCGCCCTTGTCCAGCAGGAGCCGGATGCGTCAAGCTTTCCGAACGGAGGTTTGAGAAACACTTTCGAGGCACGTGGATATTCCGCATGGGACCCGTCTTCTCCGGTATTCATTCTTGACGGCACTCTCTGTATTCCGTCAGTATTTGTTTCATATACAGGAGAGGCCCTTGATACTAAAGTTCCGAATCTGAAGTCTTTGCAGGCTCTCAGCGAAGCAGCCGTCTCAGTCGCGTCCCTTTTTGACGAGTCAGTGAAGAGCGTGTCTGTCAATCTGGGGCTCGAGCAGGAGTATTTCCTGGTGGACGAGTCCCTGTACAATGCAAGACCGGACCTGGTGCTGTGCAGCCGCACTGTCATCGGGCATACTTCCGCCAAGGACCAGCAGCTTGAAGACCATTATTTCGGGGCGATCCCGTCCAGGGTAAGCGCCTTCATGAAGGATTTCGAGACCGAGGCTTACAAGCTCGGCATACTTCTCCAGACAAGGCACAACGAAGTGGCTCCAAATCAGTTCGAGTGCGCTCCTGTGTTCTGCAGCGCGACCAAGGCCATCGACCAGAACATGATGCTCATGATCATAATGCAGAAAGTAGCCGAGAGGCACCATCTCAAGGTGCTCTTCCACGAGAAGCCGTTTGAGGGGGTTAACGGGTCCGGGAAGCATTGCAACTGGTCCATGGTCACCGACACAGGTGTCAACCTTCTCTCTCCGGGAAAGACCCCGAACAAGAATCTCCAGTTCCTTTCTTTCTATGCAGCCGTACTCCATGCCGTATATGAGCATCACTATCTCCTGATGACCAGTGTGGCATCCCTGAGCAATTCCTACCGCCTGGGCGGCCATGAGGCACCTCCTGCTGTGATGTCTGTATTCTCAGGCTCGACTCTTTACGGGATTTTCAAAGCGATAGAGAACATGGAGACCCTGCCGGAGTCTGAGGCCGGTCTTGAGTCCATAAAGATTGTAAATTCCATCCCTGAGATATTCCCTGACAATACCGACAGGAACAGGACTTCACCGTTTGCATTTACCGGCAACAGGTTTGAGTTCAGGGCGCTCGGCTCGTCGATGAATGTTGCTTCCGCCACGTATGTGCTGAATTCAGCCGTAGCACAGAGCCTCAGGAAGTTCCGCTCTGAGGTGGATGCGCAGGTGGAAAAGGGTGAGGAGCTTTCTACCGCCATTATGAACACTGTCCGCAAGTTCATCCATGAGTCACGTGACATCATGTTTGAAGGGAACGGCTACAGCAAGGAATGGGAGGAAGAGGCCGGAAGAAGGGGCCTGCGTGCCGTAAGGAATGTCCCGGACGCTTACGAGGTATACCATGAGAAAAAGACTGTGGACCTTTTCTCATCTCTCGGCGTGCTTGCGCCTAATGAGGTGGAGGCCCGGTTTGAAGTCCTTAACGAGACATACGTGAAGAAGCTCCAGATCGAGGCCCGTGTGATAGGGGACATCTGTCTCAACCACGTTCTTCCTGCCGCAGTCCGGTACCAGAATATCCTTATTGAGAATGTGCGCGGTGTCAAGGAGATATTCGGTGAAGAATACAAGAGCCTCTGCTCTTCCGAGTTCTCCACTCTCAAGAGCATCTCATGCCTGACCAACGCCATTTCCCGTGATGTGGAGGCGCTTGTGGAGGCGCGCAAGAAGGCCAACAGGATCGAGGACATTGCCCAGAGAGCCAAGGTGTACTCCCGTGAGGTAAAGGACCTTATGGACAAGGTCAGGTACAGTGCCGACCATCTGGAGATGATTGTGGACGATGAGATGTGGCCATTGCCGAAGTACCGCGAACTGTTGTTCTTTTAGTTGATGGAGTATTTTAAAGATAGTATTTCTGCCGAGGATCTGGAGAAGCTGGAGCTTGCCAGCTTCCCCGGGCAGATTTTTGTCATAGATACTGTAGGCGCCGAGTTCAACAGGGCCGTGAACTATCTCAGAAATCAGAAAATCATCGGATTTGACACTGAGACACGGCCATGCTTTTCGCCTGACCAGCCGAGATACGGAGTGGCCCTGCTTCAGCTTTCCGGAGCGGAGAGGGCATACCTGTTCAGGATAAAGAACATAGGCATGCACCGCAGACTGTGCGGGCTCATGGCCAACGACAGTATCATAAAGGTGGGCGCCGCAGTCAAAGATGACATACGCGGGCTTCAGCGATACAGGGAGTTCGAGCCGAAAGGATTCATAGACCTCCAGAAAATCGCACCTCAGTATGGAATAAAAGACAAGAGTGTCAAGAAGCTGGCAGCCATAATTCTGGGATTCAGGATTTCCAAGTCCCAGCAGCTTTCCAACTGGGAGGCAGACACGCTGTCTGAGGCGCAGGAGAAATATGCCGCCACAGATGCATGGGTCTGCCGTGAAATGTATTTGAAGTTGAGAAAGTCCGGTATGGCGGATGACAGTCCACGGGGCTGAGTTTCTTTGTGTTAAATGATTGCAAATGACCAAGATTATACTGAAAAAAGGCCGCGATGAGTCGCTCAGAAGATTCCATCCCTGGGTCTTTTCCGGGGCTATCGCCCAGATTGCCGGGAATCCTGCGGAAGGTGACATAGTAGGCGTCTATTCATCAGAAGGGGAGCTTCTGGCGACCGGGCATTACCAGATCGGTTCCATAGCGGTACGTATCCTTAGTTTTGATTCTGATCCTGAGAGTCCGGAGTACTGGGAGACCATGATCCGCAGGGCTCTTGATGTGAGGATTGCCGTGGGGCTTGCATCCGGGCCCGGGGACGGGAGTACGGTGTGCGGCACGGACTGCTACCGCCTCGTCCACGGGGAGGGGGACAACCTTCCGGGACTTATTGTGGATTACTATGACGGCGTGTGTGTCATGCAGGCACATTCAGTGGGTATGTTCAGGAGCAGGAGGCAGATTTCCGACGCATTGAGGAAAGTCTATGGCGACAGGCTCAAGGCTGTATATGACAAGAGCTCAGGTACGGCGCCTTTCAAGGCGGGCCTGGACCTTGTGGACGGATATCTTTACAGGAAGGAGGGCTTCACGGATGACAATGCTGTGGTATGCGAGAACGGGCACAGGTTCATTGTCGACTGGACCTCAGGCCAGAAGACGGGCTTTTTCCTCGACCAGAGGGAGAACAGGGCTCTTGTGGAGAGATATGCCAGGGGACGCAATGTCCTTAATCTCTTCTGCTACACTGGCGGCTTTTCCATATATGCTCTTGCTGCCGGTGCAGTCCATGTCGATTCTGTGGACAGTTCAAGGAAGGCGATGGACCTTGTAGCCAGGAACGTGGAACTCAACGGGTTTGACCCGTCTCTGCATACTGGGTACTGCTGTGATGCCATAGATTTCCTGAAGGATTCCCCTGAGGGGAAGTATAACCTGATGATTGTGGACCCCCCTGCTTTCGCAAAGCACCGCGGAGCCTTGAAGAACGCCCTGCGTGCATACCAGCGCCTCAATTCATATGCCATTTCAAAGGTGGCTTCAAAAGGTCTTGTATTCACGTACAGCTGTTCGCAGGTCGTTGATAAGGAGGCATTTTCACTTGCCGTTTTTTCTGCGGCCGCACAGGCCGGGAGAAGCGTAAGGATACTTGACAGGCTTAACCAGCCGGCGGACCATTCTGTGAATATATACCATCCGGAAGGGGAATACCTGAAAGGCCTGCTGCTGTATGTCGAGTAGCCGTTTCCTTCTTGCGTTTCGGTGTTGTCTTTTGGCACGGATATTGCAAATAAGTATCGCGGTTTAGGAAATGAAAAAACAGAATTGAAATTAAATTTTGTATTTCCGGAATAAGTTCTTATATTTGCACTCCGATTTTCGGAAACGATATTTGAAATAAGGTGCTATGGCCGAGTGGTTAGGCAATGGTCTGCAAAACCATGCACAGCAGTTCGATTCTGCTTGGCACCTCGACTTATTGGTTATTAGTTTTAGTGTTATTAATTATGTGGTTAGTATGAGTGGTCCCCGCGTGAGCGGCGGCGACTCATTTTTTTATATAAGGCCTTCTCTCAAGAACATTTCCCTGTATATCTCGGCTTTCTTGTCCAGCGGGAGGGGGTATGCCCTGGATGAGGACGGCATCCTGTAGAAATGTATGTCCCTTTCAAATTCTCCATCCAGATGTATCTCGGTGTATGAACCTGTCTCCGGTTTGGCGCATCCGAATACTGAGCAGACTATATCCGTAGCCTTTTCTCCGGTTGTCACGACAGCCATGCATCCCGGCAGACGGTAGAGCAGACCTTTGATGTCGGTAGGGGAGACCACTTCAAGGAACTTGTCTGAAGCATTGTCCTTCAGTCTGATTACCTCTGTGGCTGTATCATACAGGGCGATTCCTTTTTCTTCACAGAACTTTTTTATGGAATCCCTGTCGAAGTGTTTCCCGTCCGGTGCGATGAAATGTGATCTGTCCAGAAAAAATACGGTCCCGAATATCCTCCACATGTCATTGATGAAATTGGGATAGAAAAAATCCATGGACCATTTCTCCTTTTTAGGCGGAAAGCTGCCAAGCATGAGTATCCTGGCAGCTTCCGGTAAAAAAGGTTCCAGCGGGTGTCTTTCCGTGGTCATAAGATTCCGCGCTGTATGTTATTTCAGTTTGTCACCGTTCATGGTTATAAGGAATTCCTCGTTTGAAACAGTTTTTTCCATCCTGTCTTTCAGGAATTCCATAGCCTCGACAGAAGTCATGTCTGCCAGGTAGTTACGGAGAATCCAAATGCGGTTGCTCTGTTCCTGGGTATAGAGCAGGTCATCACGCCTGGTGCTGCTGAGCGTCACGTCCACAGCAGGGAAAATGCGCTTGTTGGCGAGTTTCCTGTCCAGCTGGAGCTCCATGTTTCCAGTTCCTTTGAATTCCTCGAATATCACGTCGTCCATTTTTGACCCGGTGTCTGTCAGTGCCGTCGCCAGGATTGTCAGCGATCCTCCGTTCTCTATGTTCCTGGCTGCGCCGAAGAATCTTTTCGGCCTGTGGAGCGCATTTGCGTCCACACCTCCCGAAAGGACTTTGCCCGAAGCAGGCTGGACTGTGTTGTACGCTCTGGCGAGCCTGGTTATGGAGTCAAGGAATATTACCACATCGTGGCCGCATTCCACCATCCTTTTGGCTTTCTCAAGCACCATGTTGGCCACTTTCACATGCCTTTCCGCAGGCTCGTCAAACGTCGAAGCGACTACTTCTGCCTTTACGCTGCGTGCCATGTCCGTCACCTCCTCAGGCCTTTCGTCGATAAGCAGCACTATCATGTAGGCCTCCGGGTGGTTGTCAGCGATTGCATTTGCTATAGACTTGAGCAGCATTGTCTTACCTGTCTTAGGCTGTGCCACGATAAGACCGCGCTGTCCTTTCCCTATAGGAGTGAACATGTCTACTATTCTGCAGGAAAGGTCATTGTGCCCGTTACCGAGCAGGGTGAATTTCTCATTAGGGAAAAGCGGTGTCAGGAAGTCGAACGGGACTCTGTCCCTGATGAATTCAGGTGTGCGTCCGTTCACATATTTGATTCTCACGAGAGGAAAGTACTTGTCCCCTTCACGCGGAGGTCTTATTTCACCCGTTACAGTATCCCCGGTCTTGAGTGCGTTTGATTTGATCTGGTTCTGCGATACGTAGATGTCATCCGGAGAATTGAGGTAGTTGTAGTCTGATGACCTAAGGAATCCGTACCCGTCAGGCATTATTTCAAGCACGCCTGTGGCTTCGATTACACCGTCAAAATCTATTTTCTGCTGAGGTTTCTGCTGATACTGTGCCGGAAGCCTCTGCTGCTGGAACTGCTGCTTGTCCTGCGTCCCGTTGCCGAACTGTGCGTTCCTCCTGTCTTTCTGGAGCGGAAGCTTGCCTTGCTGCTGCATGCCGTCCTGCTGGGCCGCTTCGCCTTTCTTCAGGTCCGGGTCCTGGCCCTGAGCGGCCTCACGCTGCTGTCCGTTAGCTTTTTCCGCTGCTTTCTGAAGTATCTCCTGGGCCTTGATCCTGGCCCTTCTGATACGCTGTTCCTGGCTGTCTTCAGGTTCGGTTTCTGCAGCGGCCTCCTGCACGGCAGGCTCTTCTGTTTTCTCTTCCGCAGGGTCTGCCTGCTGAGGCTGCTGGCCCTGTGTCTGCTGGGTCTTTGGCTTGCGGCCGCGTTTCTTCAGTGTCTTCGTGCTCTGGGTGCCGTCTTTCTTTTCGTCGGCGTTCCCGGAAGCTGCTTCCGCTGCAGTCTCTGTGTCTGGTTTCCCTGTTTCTGCAGGCTGGGCCTTTTCCTCTTTTGAGGCCTTTGCGGCAGGCTTCCCGCTCTGGTCTGCAGGTGTATTTTTCTTTGGCCGGCCTCTTTTCCTGGCCGGTTTCTCAGGTTCTTTCTGTGAATCAATGACGGCTTCCTTGTCCATTATTTCATAGACAAGAGCTTCTTTGTCCTTCTTTTTCGCCCCTTTGATGCCGAGTTCCTCCGCAATGCTAAGGAGTTTCTCGTCATCCATCTCTTTCAGCTCAAAAATCTTGTGCATATTTAATAACAGTTGTGGTGTAAACGTATTCCGATTACGTATGTATAATAGAAAAAAGTCAAATCAATGACGGAGTTGCGTACAATACGCCCAGATACGGGCAAAGGTATTGTAAAATTCTCAGAAAAACAATGAAGACTAGTAATTATTATCCCAGTAGCTGCTGCTTTTCTTGAATCTGAGCAGGTCGGCAAGCGCCGCGGCGTTTGCTGCAATCCTGAAACTCCATGACTCCCACTGCCCGTTAGGCACCCATGAGACTGAAATGTTGAAACAGTGCAGGCTGTACTGCGCACTCAGCTGGGTGGTCGTCATCTTCATCGCCATGAGGTCGAATCCGGTTGTCAGGTTTATTGACATGGCCGGCGTGAGCTTCAATGTGCCGGAAAGCCCCAGTGTCTGGGTGTGCCTGTGGTTGGTGATCCTGTGCCCGTTTGAGTACTGGTAGCTCCTGCTGTAGTTGTATGAATAATTGATGTTCACAGACCAGGGTGCATTGGGGTTCATGTAGTAAAGCCATCCTCCCGGAATATATTCTCCGGTGACAGGGTGGTAGTATATCCTGGTATAATTGTCTGCAGGGTTTGTCCCTCCGGAGCCGTCGTTCCCGTTGATTTTACCTTCTCCTGAAAAGGAATACGAGATCGACGCGCTGGCATTAGTCAGTCGCAGAGGCTTGGTCCATCCTTCTGTCTGGACATTGAACTTGTTTATTTTACGGCCATGTTCGTCTACTGCATAAGGGTCGAAATTGGCGTTGGCGCTTATGCCCACTTTCCCGAATACCGAAGTCGACATCGTAATACCGATGTTGCTCAGGTTCAGTGAGTCGGCGAGGAAGTTGTATCCCGTGGAAAGGTTCAGCTGGTCGATGAGCTTGACTTTTTTCGTCCCGGCTCCGGTGGTGTCCCTGAGATCCCTTACCTTGGCCTCGAGGTTGTTGCCTATGGAGATGCTCATGCTGGCCGTCTTGCCTTTGCTTGGCGGGGAATAGATCTGCCCGGAGTAGATGTTATAGTCCTCGCTGTGCTGGACACCCTCCTTGTCCGTGTATGTCAGAGTCCTCCATCCGTTGAAATATGTACCTTTCTCCGGGCTGAAGGATAAGGACAGGCTCGGGGATACGACATGCCTTATCGCCTGGATTTTCCTGTGCTTTCCGAAGTTGAACATACCGTAGAGCCTTGTGCTCATGGATACGCTCCCCGAATAGTTGTGCGTTGTGCCGAACGTGCTGAACTGCCCTCCTTCACGCTCTTCCACACTGTCCGTCTCGGGGTCGTAGTACCTTTCGGTCTTGTTGAAGAACCAGTTCATGCCGTATGTGATGCTCGGGGTCACTGTGATGTATTTGAAAAGCGAGAAATTCGGGAGGCCTATCTGGAAATTGTGTGTCATGCCGTTCTGGAACTTGTCCCAGAATCCCGGCTGGTTGAATTCAGATGCCTTGAAGTTTATCTTGTTCTGCAGCGTGGTGCTGTAGCCGAGGGAGAATTCCTCGTAGAATTTCTCTTTACCTACACGGTTCTTTCTTTTGAACGGATAGAACCTGCTGACCGAAAACGTAAGGTTAGGCAGGGTGAAAGAGTATGAGCTGTCTCTTGAGTTCTGGCTGTGGAGGGCATTCACAGACAGGTTCATCTTTCCATTCCAGTTCTTTGAGTAAGAGATGGATGATGATATCTGGTTCTGCAGCGCTTCCGTCACGGAGGTGGAGTTGTACCTGCTGTTTGACGGGCTGGAGAAGTTGACTGATGCACTGAATGTAGTCCCTGGCCTGGCCTTGGAGTCCTGGGAGTGGCTCCACCTGACACCGAAGTTCCTTGTCTGGAAGAAATCCGAACTTCCCCGCTCTCCGGTCTGGTCGTTGGAGTATGTGATAGAGAGGTTGCCGCTGAATTTGTAGTTCACTTTATATCTGGAATTCAGGTCAACCGCCCATGACCCCAGGGTGTATATGTCCCCTGTGACGGACACATCGAAATAATCACCCAGTACGAAATACATTCCCAGGTCCCTGAGATAGAACCCTCGCGCGCTTTCTTCCCCGAAAGTAGGCATCAGGAGCCCTGTCGCCCTGTCCGGACGTTTCGGTATGAATCCGAACGGCAGCACAATGGGGAACATCGGGACATCTTCCACCACAGGCCATGCAGGCCCGAAGACTGTCTTCTGGGATGGCTTTGTCATCACTTTGGCCGCAGACAGGTGAAGATAGTAATGAGGGTGCTCGCAGTCGCACACGGTATATTTCCCGTTCGTTATGTTTATGGACTGGTCCTGCATCATCTTGATGTTCTTCCCGTGCAGGATTCCTTCCTGTTCCTGGGTGATCATGTTGGTGATGCGGGCCTGCCTGGAGTCGAAGTTGTATCTGACCTCCTCCATTTCGTATGTCTTGCCGTTGTCCTCCATTTTCGGAAGACCGGTGACCGCGCCCGTACTGTCCTTGGTGCCTCTGGCATACACGGTCTGCGTCTGCAGGTTGTATTCCATATAGTCTGCGGAGAGTTTCATGTTCCCGTATGTTACGGTCACATCCCCGTAGTAGTATATCATCCTTTTGCCGTCTGAGAAATCCTCCACTATAGAGTCCCTGGCCGTGGAGAAGGCCGGCATTTCGAGGGAGCTTTTGCTCTGGAGCTCAATGGAATCGGCTCTTGAGACGGAATCCGCAAAGGCGATGGAGTCACGTGCTGCCCTCGCAGAGTCGGAAAGCTGGGTCGTGTCACCGGCAACCTGCTCAGTCCGCGATGTCTCCCGCAGTTTTTTCCGCCTGGCCCGCCTGTCATCTTGTGAGGAAACGCTGAAAGAGCTGATAATCATAAAGAAAACCAGCCCGAAAATCAGCTTCTCCATTGATATATGCTTATTCCGCAAATTTTTCATATTTTTGCAAGATGCAAAAGTAACACTAATTTCAAAAATTGCAAAACGGAGCTGAGAATATGGATTTAAAATATATTCTGTCCGTATTGTTTGTCGCTGCGGCTTTTCCGTGCCTTTCTTCCTGGAGTGCCGCCGCACAGACATCGGAAGCCAGAAAACTGCGGCTCAATACCGTTGTCCTCGATCCCGGACATGGCGGCAAGGATGCCGGATGCGTCAGCAAAGACGGGAAGACATATGAGAAAAACCTGACTCTGTCTATAGCAAAGCTGCTCGGACAGAAGATCAAAGAAGAGTACCCTGATGTCAAGGTATACTATACCAGGCTTACAGACAGGTACATTACTTTGAACGAACGGGCTGACATAGCCAACAGAAATCATGCCGACCTGTTCATCTCTATTCATATAAATGCCAACACAAGCTCCTCCCCGAGCGGTTTTTCCGCCCATATCTTCGGCCGTTCAAGCGGCAAGGACAGCGATTTGTTCCGGGGTAACATGGAATTGTGCCGGAGGGAGAATTCCGTCATACTCCTTGAGGATGATTATTCCACGAATTACCAGGGTTTTGATCCGGAGGATCCGGAGTCGTTCATTTTCTTCAATCTGATGCAGAACGCCTTTTATGAGCAGAGCCTGCTTTTTGCCGGGGATGTGATCCAGTCTCTTTCAGGGGGGCCGATTGTCAAGAACAGGGGAGTATCCCAGGACCCGTTCTTTGTGCTGTGGAAAACATCCATGCCTTCTGTCCTGCTGGAGCTGGGCTTTATATCCAACAGTGCGGACCTCAAGGTGCTTACCTCTGAGAAGGGACGCTCCCAGATCGCCTCAAGGCTTTTCAGTGCATTCAAGAAATTCAAGACCAAGTATGACAGCAGCCTTGATTATTCCACAGGTATCACGAAGCCGGCAGAGGCATCCACTTCGAGCGGAAATACCATTGCCGGACTGAAAACGGGAGACACAGGTGCCGAATACGGCATACAGATCATGGCGGGCAGCAGGAAACTTTCTGAAAGGGACAAGGCTTTCAAGGGCTACAGGCCGCGGGTTGTCAAGTCCGGCAATATATATAAATATATTATATGTATATCGGAATCCGAGGCCGAGGCCAAGTCCGGTCTGGCTACTGTCAGGAAGAAATTCCCGGAGGCTTTCATGGTCAGGATTTCCGGAGAGTCTGTCACTGCCCTTTGACGGACTGGACAGGGTAATGAAAAAAAGGCTATATTAGCCGTGCTATTCAGAACGAGGCTATTAAAAATGGATATGAAACAGAGCAGAGAATTCAGAATCGGGGCTTTTGTCCTTATTGTGCTGGCACTATCTTTTTTCGTGATCAACTTCCTCAGAGGAAAGGATATATTCAACAAGGAAATGACACTTGTCTCCTCATACGACACAATCGAGGGCCTTGTGCCGTCGGACCCTGTGTATATAAAGGGGTTCAAGGCGGGGAGTGTGACAGACATAGAGTTCAACCCTGAGACAGACATGTTTGATGTGACGTGTTCGGTCCTGAAGAAATTCAATATTCCTGCGGACTCCAGGATGACTATATACAGCAGGGACATCATGGGCGGGAAAGCGGTCCGTATAGACACCGGCTCTTCGTCTTCAATGGCAGGCGAGGGCTCGAGGCTTGCACCATGCATTGAGCCGGACATGCTCGCGTCCCTTTCAGGGCAGATGGCGCCTCTCCTTGCCAAAGTTACCGCCACCGCCGAGAATCTCGATTCTGTAGTCCGTTCCGTAAACGCCATTCTTGGTGAAGAAAACAGGCAGGATCTCCGCTCTATCATCAGGAACCTGGATTCTACTATGGAACAGGCGGCCAGAGTCTCTGCTGCGATAGGCGGGAAATCCCAGGAGCTTGAGGATTTCATAGACAATATTGTCAGTGTCAGCACGCGCCTGGATGCCATATCGGAGAAGGCCGATTCGGCAATGGGGGACATAGGTGCTGTCACCCAGGCTTTGAGCCGGTCCGACATAGAGGGTCTTGTAGTTTCGTTCAAGTCTCTTCTTGAGAACATGCAGGATCCGGACGGGACACTTGGAAAACTCATCACGGATGGAAGGATGTATGAGTCTCTGGACAGTCTCGTGTCAGATGCTGACAGTCTGCTCCGCAAAATCCAGGAAAACCCTAAAAAATACATAAAAATTTCTCTTTTCTAACGTAATTATAAACTGTTACGGGATTGTCTTAAATTAGAATTATTCTAAATTGCTATCGTTGTGATAGCGTGATGATTGAATATAATCAAAATTTTTAATTAATTGATAATCAATAA
>JADIMB010000136.1 GCA_017694995.1 Candidatus Cryptobacteroides faecavium
CTCGACCTCTTCCTTACCAAGGAAGCGCTCTACCCCTGAGCTACACTGGCGTAGTTTGAGCGGAAGACGAGGTTCGAACCCGCGACCCTTAGCTTGGAAGGCTAATGCTCTACCAACTGAGCTACTTCCGCTTTTTTCGTTTCTTTCGGGCGATTCCATCGTTGGACTCACTCCGAAATAACTTCAAAAATCTTATTGGTTTCGGGCGATTTCTGCGTCAGACCTCGCCCGAATCTGTGGGAGAAGATGGATTCGAACCACCGAAGGTATAAACCAGCAGATTTACAGTCTGCCCCATTTGGCCACTCTGGTATTCTCCCAATTTTTTTTTGAGCCGATGGAGGGAATCGAACCCACGACCCCGAGATTACAAATCACGTGCTCTAGCCAACTGAGCTACATCGGCAATCTTGATGACTCATTTCCCAAAAGGGATTGCAAAGATAGATATTAATTTTTACTTTCCAAAACTTTTTTGATTTTTTTACTTCCCCTCAATAGCGTGTTCTATCTTGCTGTATATGCTTTCCGTATCCAGTCCGCATTCGCTCCGTTCTTCCGCCTGTGTGCCCTGCTCAATGAACCTGTCCGGTATCCCGATGCCTATGATTTCCGGTTTTGCCCGCCTGCCGGCGAAGTATTCGCTTATTTCCCCGTACAGTCCTCCTGCAAGCGCCCCGTCTTCAACGGTTATTATTGTATGGAAATCCTTCCCCGCCTTTTCCAGCAGTGCCGTGTCGACAGGCTTTATAAACCTTATATTATATACGGCCGGGCATGTCCCGTGCTCTTCTTTATATTTCAGAGCGGCTTCGTATGCCCTGTTTGCTGACGGGCCGGCTGCTATTACGGCCACGTCTTTCCCCTGGAGAAGTTCCTCCGATCCACCGATGGCGTATTCCTCGAACTGGCTGTTCCTCCAGTCGACACCTTCACCGTATCCTCTCGGATACCTGATTATGAACGGTCCGGTCTCGGACTTGAGTGCCGTGAACATCAGGTTTTTCAGTTCTGTCTCGTTTCTCGGCGCGGATATTATGGTGCCCGGTATGCTTCGGTATGCCGCGATGTCGAAGTTCCCGTGGTGGGTTGCCCCGTCTTCACCTACCAGTCCGCTTCTGTCAAAGCATAGTACTACAGGGAGCTGCTGCAGAGCCACATCGTGTATGATCTGGTCGTATGCCCGCTGTGAGAACGAAGAGTAGATGTTGCAGAACGGTCTCATTCCACCGGCTGCAAGTCCGGCTGAGAAGGTGACCGCGTGTTCTTCGGCTATCCCGACATCGAAGAATCTTTCCGGTATCTCTTTTGCCAGGAGGTCCATGCCGCATCCTGTTGCCATGGCCGGTGTTATACCTACAATACGGCTGTCTGCCCTTGCCAGTTCCAGAAGCACTTCGCCGAATACGTCCTGGTATCTGCTTTCCTTGTGTCCTGCCGGCTTGATACGTTTCCCGGTGACCGGGTCGAACATGCCGGGCGAATGCCAGATGGTCTGGGATTCCTCTGCCGGGGCGTATCCTTTACCTTTGGTGGTGATGGTATGGAGTATCCTTGGACCTTTAATGTCCTTCAGCCTGCCCAGTGTGTCTATGACCTGTGAAATGTCATTCCCGTCGATCGGGCCGAAATATCTGAAGCCGAGGGCCTCGAACAAGGCTCCTCCCGAGGAGCTCACTATGGATGATTTTGTGTTGACGATGAGTTTCTGGATGAGTTTGCGGAAGTCTCCCTCCCCGATCCTGTCCCAGATATGTTTCTTGATCCTGTTGTATGTCGGGTCTGTGGTGAGCTTGAGGAGATGCTCGTGAAGTGCACCGATGTTCTTGTCTATTGAAATGTTGTTGTCGTTGATTATCACCAGCAGGTCTGTCTTGCTTGTACCCGCGTTGTTGAGTCCTTCGAATGCCAGGCCTCCGGTAAGGGCGCCGTCTCCTATAAGCGCCACTACTTTTTCATCTGTACCTTTTATCTTTACCGCCTCGGCGAGGCCCAGTGCCGCTGAAATGGATGTGGACGAATGTCCTGCACCGAAAACGTCATATACGCTTTCACTTCGTTTCGGGAATCCGCTTATACCGTCCCTTTTCCTGTTTTCCCTGAAAATCTCTCTCCTTCCGGTGAGTATCTTGTGGGCATAGGCCTGGTGTCCGACATCGAATACGAGCTTGTCCTCAGGTGCGTTGTAAATATAGTGCAGCCCCACAATCAGTTCCACGGCACCGAGGCTCGACCCCAGATGCCCCGGATTGGTGGAGCAACATTCTATCATATAGTCACGTATCTCAGCGCATAGAGATTTCAGTTCCTCTACGCTGAATCCTTTGATGTCTTCCGGTCCGTTTACTTTATCCAGTAGTCTGTACATTTGAATTGGCTCAGTTCTTCTTGTTCGGCATGTCGATCTCCAGTTCGGGATGCCTGCCGGATGATGCGATAAGTATGGCGGCCACAGCCACAGCTGCAATGCCGAGTCCGATGAATATGAATTCGGCACTTACGGCTGCCCTGATCTCCTGCCCGATGTTGCCTGATTCTGTCACCACTGACTTGAATATCTTCCCCACAAACACAGGTACGAGCAGCATCCCCATATTCTGTATCCAGTATATAAGCGAGTAGGCTGTGCCAAGATTCTTTTCAGGGATGATCTTCGGGACGGTCGGCCACATCGCCGACGGGACCAGGGAGTATCCTATTCCGAGAAGGGATATGGCAAGGTATCCGTAGAACTCTTCGCCCTGCGGGGCAAAAGCCATCACCAGATGCGAAACCAGTACAAGTACGGCTCCTGTGAGCATCCATGCCGTGGCTTTGCCGGCCTTGTCCACCAGTGCACCGAATACAGGTGTGAATATGACCGTGAAGAAAGGTATCATAGTGATCATCCACTTGGCCGAATCCACATCCATCCCGAAACGCGGGATCACTATCGATGTCCCGAATTTCTTGAACGATATGATGCAGCAGTAGAAAAAGACGCACAGCAGCGCGATCATGATGAACCTCGGGTTGGAAAGCACTTTCAGGATGTCGGAGAGCCTGAACCTGTCCTCCTCCCTTATTTCCCCTCTGGATGAGGATATGCCGGCGTCTTTGTCGAACTTTGCGTCCATGGCCACAAAGATTCCCCACAGTATCCCTCCGAGCAGAAGCATGGCGAGTCCTGCCATCGCCGGCCGTGCTGTTTCTGCAAGCGTATATATTTCACCCGGGGACTTCTCCGCGACCAGTACCGGGGACAGGATGAATGCCGTGGCCGTTCCAAGCCTTGCTATGGACAGCTGCAGTCCCATGGCGAGCGCGACATTCCTGCCTTTGAACCATTTGGCGATCGACCTTGTCACAGCCACTCCGGCTATCTCGCTGCCGAGTCCGAAAAGCATGCAGCCTATGTATGCCATTATAAGGGATTTTCCCGGCTGCATCCCGGAGACAAGGGCGGTGAAGACTGTCAGGGCGCCTGCTATCATCAGTCCGACGAAAACCGATCCTGTCACTCTGACCCCGAACATGTCCAGCAGGACACCGCATATTACCAGGCCACCGCATACGCACAGGAATGAATAGCCTCCTGCGTAGAACCCGTAGTCTGCGCTGTCCCATCCCAGCTGGAGCATCCCGGGGTTCTGGAATATGTGGGACAGGGTCGAGAACATGTCATCGAAAAAGTACGATGCGAACATCGGCACCACAAGGCATGCAAGTGCAATCCAGCAGGCCGTGCTGCTTCTGCTGATGCTGTTGAGTCTTCGATTCCCGGCCATTTCTTTTAAAGTCAGTTCAGGTTAATGCTATGGAAGTCCTATTTGCCTTCTCCGGTATTCCCGTCCTGAATGTTAGGCAGCTCAAGGCCGAATCCTTTTTTGTGGTCTTCCACTTTAAGCATAAGGCTGAAAAGGAATGCCAGGACTCCAAATGAGGAGAATATTATCATAGGGACCAGATATCCGCCTGTGGCGTTCAGTACAAGGCCGATAAGCAGTGGCACGAGGCATAGTCCGATGTTCTGGACCCAGAATATGAGGCAATATGCGCTTCCGAGGATTTTCTCGTCAATGATTTTAGGTACGCTCGGCCATAGTGCTGCCGGTACAAGCGAGAAACTTACTCCAAGCACGACTATCAGAAGTACTGCAAACCATTTGTACGGGAATACCGGAAGCAGGAATGCAAAGCTCAGGTGGCACACTATCATGATGATGGCGCCGACCATGAGCATAGATGCCCCTTTACCTTTATGGTCAAGGAAAATGCCGAGTACAGGGGTGAGCACCATCGCCAGGATCGGGAAGCAGCTGAACAGCCTTGAGGCTGTGTTTGCGTCTATGTCCAGTGTTACTTCAAGGAAGTTCGGTGCATATCTCTGGAACGGGAAGATGGCTGAGTAGTAAAGCACGCAGAGCAGAGCAACAAGCCAGAACATCTTGCTCGAGAATATCTTGCCGAGATCCTTGATGTGGAATTCATCCTCAGGGCTTTTTTCTTCCGTAGCCTCTCCGGCTGCGACAAGCTGCCGGTCAAGTCTGGTGTCCATCACTGAGAACACTGTGAAGTTGATCAGTCCGACAAGGAGCAGGCATGTGCAGAATGCCAGAGGTGCTACTACCGAACCGTCAAACATTTCTGAAATTGCAGGTGACAGCCACATGACGGCAAACACTCCCAGCCGCGCGATAGCCATCTCAAGTCCCATGGCGAGAGCCATCTCCTTGCCCTTGAACCATTTGGCTATGGCTTTTGAAACCGTGGTGCCTGCCATTTCGCACCCGCATCCGAATATCATGAAACCGAGTGCGGCCATTTTTGCGCTTCCAGGCATCGTGACCCACCAGCTGTCAAGCCATGCGCAGATCTCTGTGCCCTGGAACCAGTCGCTGATGCCAATGTACTTGATGACTGCCCCCAGCACCATAAGCGATGCTGACAGTATACCCGTGAAGCGTACACCCATCTTGTCCAGGATTATACCTGCTATGATGAGGAAGCCGCATACGTTGAGTATATATTCGGAGGCCGCATATGTGCCGAACACGCCGCTGTCCCACCCTCTCTGTTCTTCTATGAGTGACTTGAGCGGGGACATGACGTCTACGAACATGTAGGCGAAGAACATCATCAGCGCGATGAGTATCAGTGCCGCCCATCTGGCTGCGGGGTAGTCGTTCAGGAATCTTTTCAGTGTAGCTGTCATCTTTCTGTAGGTTGTTTGTCTTTATCTCATAATTGTCGCATCCCGGTCCGGTCCCAGTGAAATTATCTTTATCGGGACCCCGAGATATGTCTCCATGAATTTTACATAGTCCTTGAATTCCACAGGGAGCTCGCTTTCCTTCCTGCATCCTGTGAGGTCCGTGTTCCAGCCTTTGAACTCTGTGTATACAGGCTCGATATGGGCATACGTGTCGAACGGCACCTGGTCTGTCTCATGTCCGTCCACCTTGTATGATGTGCAGACCTTTATGGTGCCGAATGAATCCAGGCAGTCCGATTTCATCATGATAAGGTCTGTGACTCCGCTGAGCATGACTGCATATTTGAGCGCCACCAGGTCAAGCCACCCTGTCCGGCGCGGCCTGCCTGTGACGGCCCCGAACTCATGACCTATTTCCCTGAGCCTGTCCCCCGTCTCGTCAAAGAGCTCCGTAGGGAACGGCCCGCTGCCTACTCTTGTGCAGTACGCCTTGAAAATCCCGTACACATGCCCTATCCTGGAAGGAGCGACACCGAGCCCGATGCATGCCCCTGCACAGGCAGTGGATGAAGATGTCACGAACGGATACGAACCGTAGTCGATGTCCAGCATCGACCCCTGGGCGCCTTCCGCAAGGATGGATTTGTCATTGAGCTCGTTGTTTATGAAATACTCGCAGTCTACAAGCCTGAACTGCTTCAGATAGGCGACTGCTTCCATGAAAGCTGCCTCTTCCGCATCGGGGTCACATTTGAACTCCATCTGCTGCAGCTGTTTTACATGTCTTGATTTGAGCCTGTTGAATCTTTCGTTGAAGTCGTCGGCAAGTATGTCTCCCACACGGAGGCCGTTACGGCTTACCTTGTCGGTATATGTCGGCCCGATGCCTTTCAGTGTCGACCCGATCTTGCCTTTCCCCATGGCAGCCTCGTTGGCTGCGTCAAGAAGCCTGTGTGTAGGCAGGATGAGGTGGGCTTTCTTGGCCACGACAATCCTCTCTTTCACCGGCACCCCGGTCTTCTCGATGTTTTCACATTCCTGCCTGAATGTGATTGGGTCCAGCACGACGCCGTTCCCGATTATATTTATGGCGTCTTTCCTGAAAATCCCGGAAGGGATAGATCTGAGCACGAAGCTTTTCCCTTCGAAATGGAGTGAGTGCCCGGCGTTAGGGCCGCCCTGGAAACGTGCGACGACAGGGTATCTGCCTGCAAGCACATCCACTATTTTTCCTTTGCCTTCATCACCCCATTGAAGGCCCAATACTACGTCTAATGCCATGATGACTGTATAGTGTTATGAATTGTGTTCTAGAACGGAAGGTCATCTTCCGGAAGGTCTTCGGAGACTGCCGGCTGCTGTACGCTCTGCACCGGCTGGCTTGCAGGCTGGCTGTACTGCTGGTAGCCGCCCTGAGGCTGGGACTGCACACCATGTCCGCCCTGTGAAGGCGCCGTGTATCCTCCTCCATAAGTCTGGGGCCCTGACTGGGAGGCCGGGTTGTCGGCTTTCCTTCCCAGAAGCTGGAGGTTGTCCACAAGGATTTCTGTGGTGAACCTCTTGTTGCCGCTCTGGTCATCCCATGACCTGGTGCGGATACGCCCCTCTATATATAGCTGTGTGCCTTTCTTGACGAAACGCTCCACGATGTCGGCGGAGTTCCTCCATGCTACGATGTTGTGCCATTCGGTGTTTTCTCTCGTTTCCCCGCTGCGGTCCTTGTACCTTTCTGTGGTTGCAAGTGTGAATGTAGCCACCTTCGCATTCCCGGAATTGTCAAGATAACGGACATCGGGGTCTTTCCCCACATTGCCTATAAGCATTACTTTATTAAGTGACATAAAATTTAAAAATTTTTTAACGGTGCAAGTTACTCATTAATTCAATACCAATGAAAAAAAATTGCCCGAAATTTTCCGGGCAATTCTCCTGTTCTTCCGGCCTGTGCCTTGAGCCTCCTGCGGTTCGGCCTGTCATTCAAATACTTCTGTCACCGGACGCCCGATCCAGACCTGTGGCTGGTCTGCATCCAGCATATAGGCCATGGTGGAAGCCGCGGAAAGGAGGATGGCCGATGCCGCCGCGGCTGCGATAGATATTTTATTCATTTTGCGAGTTGTTTTACAGATGGTTTGTCAGTGCCTGTTCCATGGCCTTGAAATCCGGCTCCTCACCTGTGAACAGCCTGTATCCCCCGGCAGCCTGGTGGAGGAGCCAGTCCAGTCCGCTTATGTAATGCAGCCCGGGGCAGATGCCCTGCAGCATTGACATGGTGGCTCCGCTGAAAGACGGTGTCTTGTAGTTGGCCTCAAGTATGTATTTCGGCGATGCTTCCTTCCCGGCCGGGATATGTCCGGGGATCATGCCGATCCAGTCTGTTTTCCCGGGGACAGTGTAGATTATGAGGTCACATTCCCAGAAGAGCCCGGGAAAACTCTCTGCCGGACGTACCGAGAATCCGTATTCGGGCAGGGATTCCGCTACCATTTGCGCTTTCGCCGGAGTCCGGTTTGTCAGTATGGTCTTGAATCCGAGGTCGGCAGCGGCGATGGC
>JADIMB010000008.1 GCA_017694995.1 Candidatus Cryptobacteroides faecavium
AGAGAAGTGGTGCTATGCGCTGAAGCACATGTGGAAGCTGCACGATCTGCCTGATGGATTGAGGCAGACGGTGTTCGAGAGGCTGTTCGAGGCGTGCGAGATAGCGAGGTTCAGCCCGGACAAGAGACTCATATACGAAAAGGAGATGATAACGGAAAGGGACTACAGGAACATACTCGAGACTGCCCGCGAGGACGGCTTCGCCGAGGGTGAGGCCAAAGGCAGTGCCGCCAAGGCCGCGGAAATCGCCAGGGCCATGCTGGCCTCAGGGATGGATATTCCTCTGATTTCATCTCTGACCGGGCTCCCGGAAGAAGAAATCAAAATGCTATAGGAAAAATCGGCAGAGGAAGCTGCACGATTTTCCGGACGGTCTCGTCAATGACATTGCCGAGGGTGAGGCGGCAGCATATACTGAAGGACTGGCGGCCTCAGAAGTCCTTCCCCTCGAAGATGGTGCCGGTGGATATTGCCCCGGAGTGTTCCTTGCGGTCCTTGACATTGAAAGAGTAGGCGAGAGACAGCACTATGTTGGGATAGACAGGACGCACTGACGTGACTGAAAGAAGGCCTTCGGTCTCGCGCCTGTTGCTGTATCTTGCGGTGTGGAATGCGTCATGGAATACAAGTGAAGCGGAAAGCCGTTCCCCGAGGATCTGCTGTCTTATGGCGAGGTCGAAGTAGAAGTATCCTTTCTCCCGTCCCTGTGAGAGGACTGCCGGGCCCAGGGCATTTGCATCGAACTGTATCCTTGTGGTCCTGCCTGCCTTGAAACTGTTTATCATCCCGAGGGTATAGCTCATCACGGAGTCGTCCCTGCCTCCTTCATATGTGGTCTTGAACATATATTCATATCCGCTTGCCGTAAGGGTCATGTCCCACCACCGGGCTATCTTCACCCTTGCTTCGGCTTCCAGCCCGAAAGACCTGTCGTTGCCTGCATTTATCAGGGAGTCCAGGGTGACACCTGGCTGGTATGGCACACGTACAAGGTCTGTCTTCCCCTTGCGTGCGCGGAAGAACCCTGTCAGGGATATGCTGTTCCTGTCCTTGCCGAAGACTTTGCGGTAGCCCAGCTCCACGGAGTGGATGTATTCGGGCTTTATGTCTGGGTTCCCTATCATCCTGGTATAGTAGTCTTCGTATGTGATGTAAGGCTCAAGTTTCCAGATGCCGGGACGGTTGGTGCGGAAAGAGTATCCAGCGGATACGGTGTTGTCCTTCGGCGCGCTGTACGAGATGTGGGCTGAAGGGAAGAGCTCGAAGCGTTCCAGGTCGCGGCTCGCGTCCTTGACGGTTATGTCCATGATGTCATGCGTATAGTCTCCCCGGATGCCTGCCTCGACAGAGACGGGGCCGAACGAGTCCGTGGCCATTGCGTAAAGGGAGTGTATCTGCCTGCGGTAGAAGAACGGGGCGTACATGTCGTCCTGCCACTGGAACAGTTCCGCGTCCCTGTCCCAGTATTTTATGCTGTAGTCGCCGACTTCGCTGTAGGATGTCATCTGGTAGCCGGCCTCGAATTTCCCTGAAGGACGGTAGTTCATCCGGTACTGCACATCCCAGTCGTAGTCCCAGTGGTATTCGTCTTCATATCCTCGGGTGCCTTCGCATCTGGCCCCGGAGAGGGTGAAAAGGTTGCTTTCCGTGTATTCCAGCGCATACCAGTCGTAGCGGAGACGGCCGTGGGCCGAGATGTTGTCTCCCCGGGAGTTGATTGTCCATGTGTATTCGGCGGCGATCTGGGCAAGCCTTTTCTCGTTGGAGTAGCGGTCATGGCTGTCATAGGTGGCGTCGTTGATGACAGTCCCGGCGTGCCGGCGGTTCTCGTAGTAGGATATGTCACCTCCGCGTGCATTGTCCGTGACCCCGCTCTGGATTTCCACCAGGGCATGGTGGCTGTCATTCCTGAATTCCCAGCCTGCGGTGCCGATGTACGAGGATACTGTGCTGTGCCTGTACCCGTCCGCGTCTGAAACGGTCTCGTATCCGTCCACCGATGTCTTTTTCTGCTGGCTGAATTCGCTCCGTCCCCGTATCTGTGACGCTGTCGCCCCGAAATACCATCTGTGGCTGCCCCGGTTGAGGCTGAGCTGGATGTCCCCGCTCCATGTGCCTATGGTGCTCCCTGAGGCCGAGACGGAGCCTCCGAAGCCCTCAGCCCTGCGCTTCCGTGTGATGATGTTGATTATTCCGGCATCCCCGTCCGTCTTGTAGCGTGCTGACGGGGATGTGATTATCTCTATGTCTTCAATGGACTCCGCCGGAATCTGCTCCAGGGCCTGTGTGCCCTCAAGCATGCTGGGCTTTCCGTCCACATACACCAGGAATCCTGAACTTCCTCTGAAAGACACTTCCCCGTCTGCATCCACTCTTACAGACGGCATCGCTTTAAGTATGTCCACGGCGGAGCCTCCGGAAGCGGAGATCGATGATGTCCCGCTGACCCTTTTCCTGTCGAGCCTGTACACCACCGGTTTTTTCTCGGCCGTGAGGACGGTCCCTTCAAGACTGACCACCTCTGTAGTGTCGCCTTCCTGTACCTGCCCGTATGACAGCGATGCGCAGCATAGCAGGAGAATTGCGGAAATAACGGTTTTAAAGTATGTCATTTCTTTTTGTTTATCCAGGTCCATTTGTGCCAGATATATTCCAGGGGGCCTTGCCTGTGCCGGCCGAGCCACCATTTGCAGAATCTCCTGTCCCGGTACAGGATGACGAAAGATGAGACGAGCACCAGTGTGAAGGCGAGTTTCTGCCACATGTCAAGCGCTGTTCCCGCACTTTGCTGCATTCAGCGTCGCGAATCCCACCAGCATGACCATTCTCCACAGGAAACGCGGGCCGAAGTCCTTCCCCATCCTTTTCTGGTTGCTGCTCTGGATATAGAAGGTGAAGCCGAACAGCATGGCGAAAATGGCGTAGGCCTTTCCTGCGAAAAGGCTGAATATGCAGTTGAACACCCCCTTGTCCAGGACTCCCAGCCACTCCGGCGTGTTTTCCGGATATACAGGGAAGATGAAGTGTTCCAGGTTATGTACCAGTATGATTGCCATTACGGCAAATCCGCGCAGGGCATCCACCATCTCTATGCGTGGGCTCTTTGTGACGCTTTGTTCTACCATTTGTCTGACAACTAAAAAAAGGGCTGTGTCAAAATGAATGTTTTGATACAGCCCTTTTAATATGTTTAAGAATCAGCAATCAGAAAATGTCGGGATTGTTGTAGTCCGGGGCCTCGAATCCTTCGTCAGAGCCGAAGCTGTTTGAAGGAGCTTCGCTGTGCGGCTTGCTCTCCCTTCTCGGGGCCCTGCGGTCGTCGCGGCGGTCGTTCCTGCGCTCGTCGCTGCCTCTGCG
>JADIMB010000137.1 GCA_017694995.1 Candidatus Cryptobacteroides faecavium
GTTAAGGGGCGCCACCCCCTTCCTTCCCCCTCGCCGGGGGACCTGTCGCAGGCCACAGGCCTGCTCCTTAATAGGTATTCGATGTAATTTAAACTTTGTTTACAATCACGCTGCGCCTCGGCATAGTCCGAACAAGTTCGTCCTCTGCTCTCGGCTTGCAGTTTATTTTAATGAATTAAATTCATCGAATTCACGTATTTATAAGACAAAAATAAGCGTAATTCCATTAAATCCAATGCAATTCGGCATGTTTCCCGAGTATGCAGACACAAAGATGCCACGGGAGGATCATCGTCAATTCCCCCGTGGCATCCCTTAATGCCGCCATGCCGCTTACGCAGGACTATCTGCCGAACCCTTCCGGGACTTTGGAGAACACGGCACGGATCTTCTCCATATCGAACTTAGGAGTCCTGTCATAATTATAGATGCCGTTCTGCTCCTGTTCAACATCAGTCAGCTGAGTATAGCAGTATCCGCAGATGTGCCCATACCCGAGTATCACGTCAGTAAGTGCCTCCAGTCTTTCATAGAACTCCTCCAGAGTCTTCGGGGCATCACCGTATCCCCATGATATCTCAGAGTATTCCTGACCGTCCACCCATTTGATGCCGCCATATTCATCCACCAGATACGGCTGTCCGTCATACTCGACTTCCCTGTGCTCCAGGTCAGTCTGGCGGACATGACCGTCAACAGGAGCGAGCCATGCCTTCAGATCATCAGGGTTCTGCATATACTGGTGCACAGAAAAGACATCAGTGACTACATGGTAATTGCCGCTCACATCATGACATGGCCTGTAATCCAGATTCTTTGTCAGCTCATACACATCAGACACCATCCTGCAGGCCTCCCGCGCAGCTTCGCGGTCCTCCGGATGCTCCCATGTCTCGTTGAACGGTGTCCACATGATGATAGACGGATGGTTCCTGTCACGGACGACTGTCTCCTCCCACTCTGTGAGGAAATTGCGTGCGCTCAACGGGTTGTTGATATTTGCTCCCCAGCTTGCGGATTCACCCCATGTAAGATACCCGAGCTTGTCAGCCCAGTAGTGGAACCGCGGCTCGAAGACTTTCTGGTGGAGGCGGGCGCCGTTGAATCCGGCCGCCATAGAAAGTTCAATGTCATGCTTCAGGGCGTCATCTGACGGTGCCGTCCATACTCCGTCCGGGTAGAATCCCTGGTCAAGGACAAGCCTGAGGTACACAGGTTCATTGTTGAGGAAAATCCTGTTGCCCACTATGTGCACCTTCCTCATTCCGGCATATGAAAGCACTTTATCAGTCACTGTCCCGTCTGCGGAAAGCACCTCAAGCTCCACATTATAAAGGAACGGGCTCTCAGGAGACCATGTCTTCACTTTCTTGACTGGAAGATCCACGCTTGACTGTGAAGACGCAGGAACAGTCTTCTGGCTCACCACCTTATCCCCGTCAAGAATCTTGACACGGAGCTGCTGTCCTGCTTCCAGACCATAGTAAGACGGTTCTACCATGAAGCGGCTCTGGTCGAGATCCGGAACGATATACGCATCCTTCAGCCCTGTCATCGGCACCGGCTCCATCCATACAGTCTGCCATATTCCTGTAGTCCTGGTGTACTCGCAGCCGAAAGTATCATACCTGCCGCACTGCTTCCCCTTGGCATACTGTCCGGAGCGCTCATCATCTTCAACTCTCACGACCAGGTCATGCTCCTGCCCCGGATTGACAAGCCTGGTGATGTCTACGTCAAAGGAAGAAGACCCGCCCCAGTGGCGGCCGGCTATTTTGCCGTCAATGTAAATTGAGGCGATATAGTCCACGGCACCGAAGTGCAAAATAATACGTTTTCCGGCCCATCCGTCCGGTACGGAAATAGTCCTGTGGTACCACATTTCAGGGATAAAATCCTTGAACCCCACACCGGACAGCTCGCTCTGCGGAGCAAACGGCACTGTAATACTGCCGTCAAAACCGTCACTTTCAAAAAGCCTCCTGTCCATTCCGGAACGGGAGAAGTCGAATTCATAACTCCATGTACCATTAAGGTTTACCCAGTCTTCCCGGACAAACTGCGGGCGAGGATATTCCGGACGCGGCATGCTGTCCGAAGCGCCGGCCACAGCCGGAAAAGCGAGGCACAGAGCCGCAGCTGCATATACCAGTTTTTTCATTGACATATTTTTCATACTATTTTAGAGAATATCATCTATATTTTTAACTATTTGACAGTAATACTGTTCAGCAGGTCAAGCTTCCCGTCTTCAATCAGCTTGAGCACAAGCTCCCCGAAAAGTGTATTCTGCCATGCGAACCATGCCCTTGTGAACTTTTCAGGGTTGTCCTTGTGGAAGGACTCGTGCATGAAACCTGTACCGGCATCAGTCTTCATAAGAGTCTCCATGCACCACTTGATCTCCGCATCATCCTGAGATGTAAACGCCTTCATCATGATGCTCATAGGCCAGATCATGTCATAGCCTATATGAGGACCACCTATACCTTCACCTGCAGTACCCTTGAAGAAATAAGGGTTGTCCTCGCTCCAGACAAACCTGCGGGTATTCTGGTATATCGGGTCATTTACATCCACATCCCCGAGATATGCCATGGAAAGCAGACTCGGCGCATTGGAGTCATCCATAAGGTATGTATTCCCGAAACCGTCCACCTCGAAAGCGTAAATCTTGCCGTATTTCGGATGCTCTACTACAGCATATTCCTTCAATGCAGCCTCCACCTCGTCAGCAAGTGCACGGCACTCCTTAGCCAGTTCCTTATCCTTGTTGACCTTTGTAAGTATCTCCGCAGCCTTTCTGAGAGATGTCACAGCGAAGAAATTGGAAGGCACAAGGAAATCAAATGTAGTAGCATCATCGGACGGCCTGAAAGACGAGACAATCAGTCCCACAGGATTGACAGGATTGCCATATCCGTTGCAGCATTTAGTATCCAGCTGACGCTCAGTCTTCCTCATGAAATAATAAGGCCCCACTCCGTCCTTCCTCTGCTGCTCTTTAAATGTCTTGAGAATGTTTTTTATAGCCTGGATCCACACTTCCCCGAAAACTGAAGTGTCCCCGGTCTCTTTCCAGTACCCGTATGCAAGCCTTATAGGATAGCAGTGGGAATCTATCTCCCACTTGCGCTCGTGCACATTCGGGTTCATGTCTGTAATGTCGCTCATCCACTCCCCACCTGTCGGGCCGTCATTGAAAGCATTTGCATACGGGTCAATGTTAATGAGCTTGAACTGCCTGTTGATGACACCTGCAATCATGCGGCGCAGGGCCTCGTCATCATTTGCAAGCTGGACATAAGGCCATACCTGTGCACCGGAATCCCTGAGCCACATAGCGTGTATGTCCCCGGTATAAACGAACGTATCGTCCATCCCGTCCTCCTCATCAGTCCTGAAGTGCACTGTGGTGTCAAGTGTATTAGGGAAACAGTTGGCGAACATCCATGCAAGCCGCGGATTGGTAAGCATACGCTGGACCTCAAGGATTTTCGCCTCGACAGCCTCGGAGCGGAAAAGCCTGTCCTGCTCCGCCGGCCTCTGAGATTTGTACTCCTGCGCCGAAAGGCTCATTGTCCCGGCGATCCCGGCGCAAAGAAAAGGTAAAATGAATTTCTGCATACTTTTGTCTTGTTTTTATGATTGAATATTATAGAATTTCATCTTGCATCCGGATAGACCGAGGCCATACGGGCATACATCTCTGCCATGGCACCCTGGACCAGGAGCCATTTGGTCTCATTTGTCTTCCTCCCGCTGCAGTCATCGTTGAAAAGCCCTTCCTCCGTGCGGGATTTCTCCCATGCCGTGTCCAGGGACCTGCGCACAGCATCCACATAAGTGCTGTCACCGTCAATCCTGTAAAGTTCAATAAGGCCGCGCACCATGACAGCATTGAACCATGTATTGCCTGCCTTCATGATGCGGAAAGTACTGCCGTCATCGGCCGTATAGTCCTCGAAGAAATAGTCATAGCATGACTTTGCCGTCTTTTTCGCGTCCTCAAGATATGCCTCTTCTCCGGTCAGACTGTAAAGAAGAGCCCCTGCCTGGACCATCTGGCCGCTGTTATATGCGAATTTCCAGGTCTGGATTTTACCATCAAGGTTTATATTGTCAAAATAAAGGAAATCGGAAGTGTCCACCAGAGTATTCCTTGTCCACTCATACAGTTTTTTCCCCTGGTCGAGATAATGCCGATCCCCAGTAGCCTTGTAGAGTTTCAGGGCGAAAACCGAGCCGGGGGCATTGGAGCATGTGTTCTTGGAGCCTTTCTTCTGCTCGCACCAGTATATCCCGCCTCCGAGCACATCGTCAATCCCGCTTTCGATGAATTTCCATATCATTTCGGCCTTCTCAAGATACTGCCGGTCAGAAGTGGCAAGATACAGGTCTGTAAAGTCTATCCCGAGCCAGATGTTGTCATCATAGAACCTGTCCGAGGCAGGTGCCGACTTCACATAAGACGAATAGGCATGAGGCTCACGCTTGCCGTCATAATATTCCTCCAGCCCTGGCAGTACCCTGCCGGAAAGAGTGTCCAGATAGGAAGGGTCAGACTCGACTATGGAGGCAGCAGCCGACAGAGTTCCGGAAAAAGGCCACAGATATGAATACGGATTAGGCCTTGACGCCTGTTCTTCAGACGCGAGATAACCGGCCCTGTAACCGTCATCAAAAGGACAGTTCTCGCGCAGGAGGCAGCTTCCAGGCACAGAATAGTGCGAGTATATGGCATGCATTACAGCCTCCGCCTTTTCAATATAAGGATTCTTCTCACCGGGACTTCCGGTACACGAAGACATGGCCAGAATGCATAATCCAGCCAGCGGGGAGATGTACGGGATTCTCATTTTAGTGTCTATTTTATGCAAATATATTCCATTAATTTCAATAATCCGTACGATATCATGCAATTTTAGTCGAAAATGCAAAGGAACGTACAGACAAAAGAAGGTGAATTCTAAGCTAAAATAAATCTGGTTTTAACTTAGAATTCACCCTCTTCCCGGGAATTACGGACTTACAGGTCAATGCAGCCTTGTCATAGCCTCTATGAGGGTGGATGCTGACACCTAAGGCTGGTAGTAAGCATAGTAGTCAGTGTATGGCTGTGTCCAGTCATAGTTGAAGAACATACTAGGGTAATCGCTCTTGTCAACTCCCTGGGTCCAGCATACAATAGCATTATGAGTCATATAGTCGGAAAGTTCCTGGCGGAATGACGCATCTACATTCTCGTCAAGGGCCAGCAAAGTGGCATACCTGATGAAAATACCTTTGAACAGAGCGTTGTCGCTGTTGGCTTCACTGGCCTCGCTGTTCATTATACCGTCAGTGCTCATGCTGCTCATCTGGATTCAGCAGCCCTCTTGGCCTCTATCAGATAACGCTCATCTCCGGTAAAAGTGTAAAGCATGTGAGCTGCCCCGAGGAAAGTACCCTGATTATAGCTGAGGGCTCCGCCGCTTACAACGCCCTCGGATATGTTGTCAGAAACAGACCCTGTAGTCGAATCATACAGTATAGAACTGAGCCACTCGTAAATCTGCTTGGCATCGTCCAGGTACTGCTCTTCTTGTGTAAATTCATACAGACGCAAGGCACATAAAGCACCAGGACCGTTCGAGCAGGCATTCAAAGAATACGGAGTTCCTGCGCCCTGGTCATAATTTTCCAGCGGGTGGCTCTCATCATAAAACCATCTGAGCCCTGTTTTTCCGTTGGGGTCTGTTGCCGTTGGCTACTGCTATATCCTCAGCCACCCTGGTTATTATATAGCTGTCGTATGTCTCTTTGGCAGAATCCAGAAAAGTAGAAGGAATCAACAACAAGATAAAGGTCTTGAAGAGAGCGGCATACGGATTTAGGGATGAACGATACTTTGAGCTAAGGTTATATGCACTCCATGATTGCCGCATCACGCGAAATGTCGGATGACCCGTAAAAAGCGGCATGAACAGCAGGAAAAGATGGAGGCCAAAAGAAAGGAAGAACTCCTTGATTCGACTGTGCAGCTGTTTGAAAACATAGCGCAGGAACTTACGATGCCTGTCACGATGATATCAGGACCATGCCAGCAGATTCTTGAATACGAAAAATCAGACAGTTTCATCAGACAGCACAGCGAAAAGATACTTCAGCAGAGCGGCAAACTTCAGAGCATGCTCAAGATGTTCCAGAATTTCAGAGATTCCAATGACTCCGGACAAAGCAGAGCCCAGATGTTCAACGTAAGCGAGTTGGCCGAAGAGATATCGAAAACCTTCACACGTCATGCAGAAGACAGGAAAAACACTTTCATAAAGACAATACAGCCGAACCTGGTATGGAATACGGCCTACAAGGAAGTCGCGACAGTGATGGAAATGCTTCTGACAGATGCTTTCATAAATGCAGAAAAAAACGGCATGGTCAGTCTGGAAATAAATACGGCAGAGAACCTGCTTAAGATTGCAATATCAAACAGCGGGGCAAACGGCAACATGGAGAGACTGTCCGAGACGTTCGAAAAAATTTCAGCAATTGAATACCCCAACAATGTAAATACATCGGGGCTCTCATTCAATAATGAGATGCGGCTGGTTGTCTGTAAAAGTATCGTGACAAAACTCGGGGGTCACATAGCAGCCGATTCAAAAGACGGGAAGACAATGCTGACACTTTCGCTCCCGCCCATGAACATATCGGAGGAAAAGACAATAGAAAAATACAGCAGCTACGAAGAACTTCAGGAAGGGGCACGAATAGAGAATGCCGAAATGTACAAAGAACAGCTCATGGATTTCGACACAGTACTGGAAAGACCTACGATGTATATAACCGGGAAAGATCCGGAGATAATGAATTTCATAGCAGAACTCTTCTCCTCACAGTACAATATCAAAATGTTCAATGACTGCAATGAGGCATTATACGCCATACACAATACACAGCCGGACATAATGATATTTGAATACATGACCCGCCTGGATGAAGTCACCAATGCCATCAAGGCGGTAAAAGCAGACAAAGTAACAGCAAATATTCCGATACTGATTCTGAGCGGGGACAGGCATACAGACGAGAATGTACGCAGTATTGAAGCCGGAGCCGATATGTGCATAGGGCTGCCTCTTGACATAAAATATCTAAGGGCATCCGTAGAACAGCTCATGAACAAACTCAAATCACTGCAGGACTACTATAAGTCAAGCGTAAGTGCATACCAGTTCACGTACGGCAGAATACTGCACAGAGAAGACAAAGAATTCATTGACAAGATGATGAAAATCATCAGTGAAAATATTTCAGACACAAATGTGACAACAGCGTTCATAGCAGAGAAATTGGGCGTCAGCGTAAGGACACTGTACAACAAACTTGAAGGGCTGATCAGCACAACGCCGAACAACATTATAAAGGAGTTCAGGTTATCCTATGCGGAGCAGTTGCTTACCACGACCAAACTTACAATCGACGAAATAATCTTCAAATCCGGATTTGCGAACCGGGGGACATTCTTCAAGAATTTCTCGGCAAAATACGGATGTACCCCTAAAAGCTACAGAGCAAAACTGAACAACAGACTGAAAGACGAAAGATAGGGACAGACATCAGACTGCGCAATTATATAATATAAAAAAAGCGTCCCGGGCGTGATATCCGTCCGGGACGCTGTACTAAAAGCGGCAGCAACCTACTCTCCCACCTGGTGGGGCAGTACCATCGGCGCAAGCGGGCTTAACTTCTCTGTTCGGTATGGGTAG
>JADIMB010000138.1 GCA_017694995.1 Candidatus Cryptobacteroides faecavium
CTATCAGGTCGGATGTCTTCAGAAGGGTGAGCACGGCCTGGTCACTGTCATGGGTGAGGAGCTCTCCCCTCTTGGCTATACGCTTGGTATATATCGAATACGGCTCCACCATCCTTGTCGCACCAAATGAAATAGTAGACGTAAGAATCAGAGGGATAAGCAGTTCGTATCCTCCGGAAATCTCCGCAATCAGGAAGATGGCAGTCATCGGGGCCTGCATCACTCCTGCCATGAGACCCGCCATGCCCACGAGCACGAAATTCTGCTCCGGTACGGAGAACGGGCTGTTTGCAAAGAACAGGTTGATCGTCCTTGCCACTACGAACCCTGCTATCGCCCCGACAAAAAGCGTAGGGCCGAATGTTCCTCCGACTCCGCCTCCAGCATTGGTGAAAGACATTGAAAACACCTTCAGGAGAAGGATGAAAAGGTAGAATATGGGTATGGACCACGGCTTGTGCAGGAAAAAAGCAAGGACAGTCTCGCCCTCGAATGAAATCTCTCCCCCGTTGAGCAACACCGACAGGGAATCATACCCTTCCCCGAACAGAGGAGGGAAAAGGAATATCAGCAGGCCCAGACCCGCAGCCGAGATGAACCACCGTGAATAAGGGTTCCTGATGCTCTTGATCCTGTCCTCGAGCCAGAGTGTTGTCCTGGTGAAATATACGGAGAACAGCGCGCAGAAAAGACCCAGCACGATGTAGAACGGGAGGTTGTGCATCGTGAACGGGGAAAGCGTGCACTCGAAAGGCAGGGAATCCCCCAGGAAAAGATACGATATCACTGTGGCTGACACAGTGGACAGGAGCAAAGGCAGGATGGATGTCATGGAGATATTGAAAAGGAGTATCTCCAGAGTGAAAAGCACCCCGGCAAGAGGGGCCTTGAATATGCCGGCCACTGCTCCCGCCGCCCCGCATCCCAGGAGGATAGTCATGTTCTTGTACGACAGGCCCATTTTCCTGGCGACATTGGACCCTATTGCAGCCCCTGTGTATACTATCGGGGCTTCGGCTCCGACCGAGCCTCCAAACCCGATAGTGACGGAGCTCGCCACCAGGGACGACCACATGTTGTGAGGCCTTATCTTGGACTCGTTCTTGGAGACGGCGAGCAGCACCTTGGTGACACCGTGCCCGATGTTGTCCTTGATGACGTACCTGACAAAAAGCATCGCGAGCAGCATCCCGATTCCCGGATATATGAGATACAGGAAATTGTAGTCGAAACCGTCAAACCATGATGTGAGCGAATGATGTATATATTCTATGGAAAGTTTGAGCACCACTGAAGCCAGGCCGCAGGCCACCCCGACTATGAGAGAGAGGATTAACATCAGGTCATGCTCTGAAAGCCGCTTCCTTGTCCATGAAAGGAAGCGGTTCCATAGCGTGATATTCTTCATGTTGCTTTCTCTGCTCATCTGTCCTGTGAATTAAACAGCCGCTTCAGCTCGCCCTGCCGGCCATGGATGATATCAGAAAGTGCTGGAGCCGTCAAAACAGTGTGTGCAGATACTGCACTTCGGCAGCCCGATGGCCTCGACAAGAGTCTCGAGAGTATTGAATTTCAGTGAAGTCATGCCGAACTCTGCCCTTATTGCCTCGACAAGGCGGCAGTATTCCGGAGAGCCGGTCCTGGAGTATTTTTCAAGGTTCTTGTCCGGGTCTCCCTCCATCTCCTTGATCTTACGGCGGGAAATGAGTTCGAGATCAGTCTTGGAAGCCGAGAAACCTATATACGGGCAGCCGTAGATAAGAGGAGGGCAGCCTATCCTCATGTGGACTTCGGCAGCGCCGTAGTCATAGAGTATCTTGACATTGTCCCTCAGCTGCGTCCCCCTGACTATGGAGTCATCACAGAAGATGATGCGCTTCCCCTGGAGCATGGCCCTGTTGGGGATGAGCTTCATCTTGGCCACAAGGCTCCTGCGCTCCTGGCTGCTCGGGGTGAAGCTGCGCGGCCATGTAGGTGTGTATTTGGTGATGGCCCTGTGGTACGGGACACCCTTGCCCTCGGCATATCCCAGCGCCTGACCGACACCCGAATCAGGTATGCCGCAGATGCAGTCAACCTCACTGGTGTCCTGCCGCCCCATCTTGTATCCGCTCCTGAAGCGGACCTCCTCAACGTTCTTTCCTTCATAGCTCGATGTAGGGAAACCGTAATACACCCAGAGGAAAGAGCATATCTGCATCCTTTTCTCAGGCCTGCGGAGCTGCTCCACACCGTCAGGACGCAGCCGCACTATTTCCCCCGGACCGAGGTCCCGCTCTATCTCGTAATCCAGGTTCGGGAAACTGCAGGTCTCGCTTGTAACGGCGTATGCACCGTCCTTCCGCCCTATCACCACAGGAGTCCTTCCGAGCCTGTCCCTGGCCGCTATGATCCCGTCTTCCGTCAGGAGGAGCATGGAGCACGAGCCTTTTATGTTCCTGAATACATTCTCGATGCCTTCTACATAGTCCTTACCCTGGATAATCAGCAGGGCGATAAGCTCTGTCTGGTTGGTGACTCCGGAACTCAGCTCCGCGAGGTGCATGTTCCTGGAGAGCATGTCCGTCTCCAGTTCGTACAGGTTCTGCACCTTGGCCACCGTCACTATCGCGAAGCGCCCCAGATGGGAGTTGATAACAAGCGGCTGCGCGTCGGTGTCGCTAATCACCCCGATACCGGCATTCCCCTTGAACTTGTCGAGCTCGTCCTCGAACTTGCTCCTGAAATATGCGTTCTGGAGATTGTGGATAGACCTCATGAATCCCAGATCCGGGTCATAGGTAGCGAGTCCTCCTTTCTTCGTCCCCATGTGGGAGTTATAGTCAGTGCCGTAAAACAGGTCGTTGACACATTTCTGTTTCGAGATTGTTCCGAAAAAGCCGCCCATCGTATAATCCGTTTATTATTTGCTGGCGCAAAAATAGAAAGAATTTGTTTATTTCCGATACCCCGCTATTACATCATAGTCATTCCGCAGTCAAAATCCGCACTGGACCGGACAACCCGGACGGAAGGAGCGGCGAATTTGCATCATAGTGCCTGAATGTCGTATAGGTGTAACGCTGTTCCGGATTGCGTTCGTCCCCTATCAGGCGGTTCACCCACAGGTTAGTCACCTCAACGGTCAGCTCGTTCGCCCCTTCCTTCAGGGCCCCTGTCAGCTCCACCTCCCACGGGCTTGTCCAGACAATGCCCAGGTCATGACCGTTCACGGAGACCCTTGCCATATTATTGACTTCACCCAGGTCGAGGAAGTAGCGTCCCTCTCCCGGATGGAATTCAAACTGTGTGGTATAGACAGCTGTTCCTGAATAGTACCTGATGCTGTCGCTCGGGTGTTCCGACCAGTCCTGCAGTGTATTGAACACCGCCTTCCGCGGCCCGCCCCATTCCGGGTCAAAACTTACAGTCCAAGGACGGTCCAGGGTCTGCACCTCTCTCTTTTCGGCAAAGTCTGCAGCCTTCAATCCTTTCCGGGGGCTCTCCCTCCGGAAAACAAGGAAGTAGCTCTGGTAAGGCGCAAAACCCAGCTCCACAGAAATGCAGCTCCCGTCATCCGTATATGAAGATATGGAGAGCATTTCCCCGGTGACAGGATCCCACAGCTGAGGGACCTTGCCGGAAACACGGAATGTACATACCGTATGATGCTGCTTTCCCGTGCGGTCGGCCACGAAATAGTATTCCGTAGCGCCGCGCTGCTTGTGGATATAGCGGACTGAATTTGATGACGAGGTGAAATCCTTTGCCACCTGCCTCTCTTCAAGGACAGACTCTGTCAGCGGGTAGGCTGGATAGAGATTGTCCTCCCGCTCCTTAAGGGCACTGCCGAAATAGACAGCCCCCTTTCCGTATATCCTCTTTTCCAGGCCAGAAGGCAACTCCCCTCCGCCCCACATCTCCCGGGCGATGCGCTGCACTTCACGGTCGTTGTCAGGATAGCCGCTCAAGCCGGGGGCCTCTTTTGGCGGGAGGCCGACGATGGCAGCACCATCCATGACCAGCGACTGTATCTTGGACAGAAGCTCCGGTGTCATCCGCTCAAAATCGGGCATTACCAGCAATTCATACTGTGCGCCCTGCGGGAAACAGATTTTCCCGTCCCTGACTTCCGCCTGGTAGAGCAGGCTTGCCGGGCAGGCGTCGAAATTGTAGCCCTTCTTGTCAGGCATGTATTCTTCCGTACCTTCCAAGGAGGATTCCGGGGCGCGGAACACGAACGGGGCTTCTTCCGGTGCCAGATAAAGTATGTCGGCTACCGTCCGTCCGCTCTGCAGCAAATATTGGCACCGTGAGACGTAAGTGTGGTACCCCGAAGCGTACGGCCACCATGTCTGGTTGCGGTCCCAGTGTACGCCGTACGGCCCCATCGTCATACCCGGACGCAGGCTGTCGGGCAGCGCCTGGTGCTGGAATGTATGGTAGGTAAGCCTGTTGATCCCTGCGGCGAAAGCCCAGTCCGTCTGGTTCTTCATCGAGGCCGGATGCTGTTTCCAGCCATCCCCGGCCGCGGTGAAAGCTTCAGCCGGGACCAGACGCTCTCCTTTGAGGTTCCCGATCGAGCTTCCTTCAATGGCGCTGAAAGAGGTATTATAGCCTCCCGGGCTCCAGAATTCGCACATCGGGATATCGGCTGAAGCCCCGAGCTCCAGATCCTGCATCGGGTTCATGTCGTACGGTTCAATCGACAATTTCATTCCACGCCTGTGGGCGTATTCCTTGACATAGAGCGCATGGTTTTCCAGCATGAGCTCCTGCATGGTCTGCCGCAGATCCCAGAGGAAACGCTCGCTTATCTCCCGGCTGCCGACGATATAGCCGTCGTAAGCCGGATAATATGGCTGCGGATCATAGCCGCGACGTCTCCTGAACTCTTCCCGCAGGCCGGGCGCCCAGTTCTGCGCACCCATCTCCCAACTGTCCATGTGGAGCATCTTCAATCCGCCGGGCAGTGTGGTGTCGCGCTCCCCCACGACACGGAGCAGCTCGTCAGTAAAGACCTTGAAGTGGGCGGCGATGGCCGCAGTGTCGGTCTTGTCACATTCGAACCCGACACCCGGCAGGGGCGCAGGACGTGTCACCGCCCCGTTGTTCCTCAGGCCAAAACGCATCACCGTCCAGTTTCCGGAAGGTACTTCCCAGGTAATGCTCCCGTCTTCATGAAGCAGGGAGGTCAGGTCGATGACTTCATCCATATTGACCACCCTGCCGGAGGGCATGGACTTTTCTCGCGGAAGATATTGTTTTACACCCGGGACGGAGCTGTATGGCGCCCGGTAGTACAGCGCTTTCTCCTCAACGTCCTTTATCCGTGACATCTCCCCTGGTGTGGGGAATGCCAGGACCGCCACGTCTTCATAGTACTCCGCCCATTTCTCTTTCAGCTCCGGGGTAAACGCCCCTTCGCCGAAGTACGGGGCTTTCGGTGAAGGCTCCGGCAGCTTGACGGTCTGCCTGCCGCCTCCTTTCACCACAGTGGACGAGGCGACCAGATGGCGCATGGACTGCTCAGCCGCCACCCAGGGGCCACCGCTGCCGGTCCATCCGGGACCGATGCCCAACGTCATGCTTATCCCCAGGCGTTCGCACTCCTTGACGGCATGACGGAAACACTCTTTCCATTCGTCACTCAGGAAATCGACATTGCCGCGCGGGATCCCAACGTTCACCTCGAGGAATACCACTGACCCGATTCCGGCCCGTTTCATCGCCTCCAGATCCTTGGTCATCCCCTCTTTGGAGATATTCCCGTCCATGAAATACCAGTAGACACCGGGGCGTGCAGATTCCGGCGGGGTCCGGAAATTCCGCTGCAGTTCCTTCCAATCTTTTCCGTCTGGAGACTGGCAGGCATACAATCCTGCCAACCCTAAAAGGCAGAGTATCAAATTTATCTTTTTCATGATATCCGGGCTGATGATATTTGTTCAACAATATTAGAAACCGTTTTGAATTTTTCCGGGAAATATAAAACAGCTTCTTAGTGTTATTATTTGTGTATCCGCAGCAAAGATAACCTTTTAGTCCGAATCTTTTTCTTTTCATGCCTATTTAACGTGAATTCGATGAATTTAATTCATTAAAATAAACTGCAAGCCGAGAGCAGAGGACGAACCTGCTCGGACTATGCCGAGGCGCAGCGTGATTGTAAACAAAGTTTAAATTACATCGAATTACCTATTAAGGAGCAGGCCCGTGGCCTGCGACAGGTCCCCCGGCGAGGGGGAAGGAAGAGGGTGGCGCCCTTTAATAAGGGGCTGTCACGAAGTGACTGGGGATTAGACAGACAGGATTTCTTCCAGAAATCCTTAACGTCAGTGTGACGGGTTCCGGTCATAAATGATAAAATATTGATTTTTAGGATAATACTGTTAAACATAAATTCGTCGAACTGACGTTAAGAATAAGTATATTCATGGAAAAGAGGGCGGCAAGAAAAGGCACGAAACCTCTTCTCACCACGTCCGCGTCCTTATGAAAGCCTCTGCTGCATACGGTATTCGTTCGGGGTCTTCCCTGTTATCTTCTTGAACAGGCGGCTCAGGTGGTGCGGGTACTGGAACCCGATCTCATAGGCGATCTCGCTGACTGTCTTGTCTGTCCCGGCAAGCTGGTCTTTCACCTTGTCGATGACGGCAAGGTGAATGTATTCTATCGCCGATTCCCGGTCTGCTTCTTCACCAGGTCCCCGAAATAATTGGCCGAGAAATGGAGCTGGTCAGCGCACCATGCGACTGACGGAAGCCCGTGCTCCTCTGGCCCCACAGAGTTGAAATACCTGTCCAGAAGGGCTTCGAAGCGGCTGAGTGCATCTGAATTGATGGCCTCCCGTGTGGTGAACTGCCTGTCTCTCACTTTCCGACATGTGCAGGGCCTCGTTCACCTCATAGGAGAAGAATGTGTATTCCTTCATCTTCCGGGCGAGGGAAGTGCCGCGTATCAGGTCCGGGTGGAAAAGCAGGGCATATCCCTGAGGGTCGGGGGTCTCCCCGTCATCGTTGATGCCGCCGACCTGCCCCGGGGCGATGAACACGAGTGTCCCTTCCTGGTAGTCGTACCTGCTACGCCCGTATGTGAGCGGCCCGTGTATCTTCTCTTTCAGGAAGATGGCATAGAAGCCGAAACATTTGCAGCGGTGCTTCAGCACCTTTACTTTCGAGAAGTCCACAAATGCCACCAGAGGGTTCAGGGTCTCGAGCCCGAGGAAGGCGTTGTAGTCGTGTATTGTCTTCAGATCCAGTATTTCTCCCATAGTGAAATTTTTCAGTTGATGTCAAAAATAAGGAAAATCCCAGACCTCCACAGTATATGCATGCTTTTTCTGTAAAATATGCAAGAAAATCCGTAAAATATGCAATATCAGGCCGTCCGGATATCGCTGTTGGTCGAAATTGGTACGCCAATCAGTAATCTGTGTATGGACACGGGCCCGGGGAGACTGTAATTTTGCCGGCGTAAGGAAACCGGAGCGGACAGACAGGAAAGAACGGTATTAATCAAAGACTCGAGAATATGGACAGAAGACAAGGAAACGGGATTTCGAGGCGCTCTGCCATCAGGCGCATGGGCCTTCTGATGGCCGGGGCGGCCGCACTGGGCGTGCCGTCGCTGGCTTCATGCCGCAGTGCCGCCGCCAGACGTGTCACCCTTTATTTCACCGCCACGGGCAATTCCCTTTATGTGGCCAGGCAGCTGGCCGGGGAAGCGGGGGAGCTCCTCAGTATACCCCAGCTGGTAAAGGCGGGACGGTATGAGCTGGAGGCGGACGAGATAGGCATAGTATATCCGGTCTACGGGCACATGCCGCCGGCAACCGCAAATGCAATTCTGCAGAAATCTGGGACGAGGTGTCCCGCAAGGCGGGGTGCCCTTTCGACTACATCACTACGATGATAATGGTGGACAACTGGCTGCCTAACTTCGACATGAACGAGCAGATGAAGATAGACAAGCATATACCTGAAAGTCTGGAGCGCATCTCCTCTGACATCAACGCCCGCCGCAAGTGGCTCGAACCTGTGACGGAAACAGAGAGACAGCAGCATGCCGGATTCCTGCAGGCCTCTGGCATAGACCCTGATACAGGTTTCCTGATGCGTAGTCAGGATGCCTTCGCGGTGACTGGCGGCTGCATCGGCTGCGGAATCTGTACGGAAGTATGTCCGAGGGGCAACTACTCGCTGACTTCCACGGGAGTGAAGACGGAAGGCGACTGCGACTTCTGCTTCGCCTGTATCCACAACTGTCCTCAGAAAGCCATAGTTTTCAGGCAGATGAAGGAGGTTAACCCGGATGCCCGTTACCGCAACGAGCACGTGTCCCTGTGGAGCATCAAGGAGTCGAACAGACAGTGACACTTCATCAGCGGGTAAGCTCCTCCCACATCCTGTCGACGGTATCAATCGGGATATCGAGCATCCTCATCTGCCGGAACATTTCCGGCAGTTTTTCTTCCATGAACTGCCGGCGCCTGTCAGCCTTGATCATTTCCGGGGCGTTGTCCGACACGAAATAGCCCATCCCGCGCCGTGTATAGACTATTCCATGCCTGGTCAGCAGATCGTATGCACGCACGACGGTGTTCGTGTTGACCTCCATCATCTCGGAAAGTTCCCTGACACTCGGGATGCGCCCGCCGGGACTGTACCGTCCGGCGAGGATGCCGTCGCAGAGCCTGTCCGCCATCTGGAGATATATGGCCTTGTCTTGTCTGAAATCAGTCATTGTCCTTTCTGTCGAGTTCCACTTTCCGGAGAAGTCTGTAGGCCATTATTATACTGGTTATGACCAAAATAAGGTATATGCCACCGGCGGCCACGGACATCTCATGTTTGTCAAGCATATCCGCCGCTCCCAGGATTATTATCACTATGCATGATATTGCCGGGACAATGATTGTCATCCATAAAAGGAGTCTTCCGCGTGCCCTTTCCCTCACCCTGATAAGTTCACCGTACACTATCAGCGGGATGAGTCCGAAGAAAAGTATATAGGCGATGTTGAAGTTTCCCCCGACGAACAGCAGAACAGGCCATTCTGCGGGAGGTTCCGAAAACAGAGATATGAGCGAGAGCATGGTAGAGCATGACAGCGCAAGCGCTACGGACGCGGCTGCTCCTGCGGACAATGCCACTATATAGACAGATATGTATTTTTCAAGAGTCGAGGACGGTGTCAGGAGCCTGACGGATATAAGGTCAGACAGTATCGCCGTAACAGGTATAATGGCCATGACCAAAATCATTGTCTGGGCATAGCCTGCACTCCTCGATATGTCTCCCGCATTCAGCAGCGTGGAAAACAGCACTATGAACACGGAGATGACCAGGATGACCTTCAGCTTCTTCCATATACCGCCCCCGAATATTTCCCCTGCCTGCAGACGGCTGAAAAGCAGGGTCCTCCTTAAACTGAACGAATTCATTTTACGGCTCCTTTTATTACGGCGTTGAACAATATATCCATCGGTATCTCGCTTTCCGGGAATCCCCCGTTCATCCGGAGCACGCGGTACCCTTCTGCACAGTTTTCAGCATAAACGGCTCCCGAGTCCGTGTCCGAAATGCCGTATGAGTATCTCTGCGACAGGTTCACTGTCGAATCGCAGAACAGTGTCCCGTCATTCCTGACAATGAGTACATCGCTGACAATTTTCGAGACATCAGTCATCACATGTGTCGATATGACCATACTCTGGTCTTCCCTCAAGTGCCTGGCTATCAGTTTTCTGAAAGTAGTGCGGGAAGGCAGGTCCATCCCGTTGAGGGGCTCGTCCAGAAAAATGGATTTCGTCCCCAGGGAAAGGATGAACGCAAGCATGAACTTGTGCTTCTGCCCAAGTGAGAGCTTCCCGAGTGCGGTGTCCGGTGTATTGATGCCGAAAGCGTCAAGGCAGTCTTCCAGGACCTGCCTGCTGAACAGGGGATAGAACACGGAATTGAGGGACACGTATTTCCTGATGCTTTCACTGCTCTTCAGCTCGAATTCCGCGGGCATGAAAGCGATGTCAGCCAGGGTATCCGCTTTCCTTAGTGTGGTGTCGTCCCCTTCACACAGTATTTTCCCTTCTTTCGGGAACAGCAGCCCTGTCATCAGTTTGAGCAATGTGGTCTTTCCCGAGCCGTTCAGTCCGAAAAGCCCGTATATACGGCCGTCCCTGATAGTCGCGGATATGTTCTGTATCACATCCTTGCCAGGCTCATACCAATAAGTTACGTTTGAAAGTTCTATCATCTTGATATAACGTCAGTTCGACGAATTAATGTTTAACAATATTATCCTAAAAATCAATATTTTATCATTTATGACCGAAATCCGTCACACTGACGTTAAGGATTTCTTCCAGAAATCCTGTCTGTTCACCCCCAGTCACCTAGGGTGACAGCCCCGGTGGGGCATGCGGCTCCGCTTCGCTCCGCCGGCACCTTCGCTGCTTCGGTTCCCATGCAGGAAACCTCGCTGACGCTCCGGTGCGGCCCTGGAGGGCCTTCCCATCTATACTGTACCCCTGTGGTGGTACAGTACAAATGTAAGAATAAAATTTTCAGATGCAAAAAAAACAGTGAATAAGTTACAATCTTCAGTAAATACGTTACCCACGGCAGGTTGAATAAATCTACTTTTGCAGAAAAAATGGGAGACAATACAATGATAAACCGCAGGGATTTCATAAGGACTTCCGTGCTCGCAGGAGGGACGCTGTTCGCGCAGACGGCAATCCCCTCCGGTGCGGCCCTGAAGACTGCGGGGACAGTGCTTGTCGATGCGGATAAGGGCTGTCCCTGCATTGCTTTCCCGCTTATCCGGCAGGATATGTGCCGGCGCCGGCCCGGACATAATCCCTATTTTCCGTAAAAGTGTTACAAACACCGATGATGTGTCTATCATGCTTTGTCTCATCCCGCGGTACCTTTGCAACATAGAAAGAATCAATAAATTGAAAGTTATGAAAAAGTTATTTTTAATTCCATTGATGCTGCTGGCTGGAAAGCAGACAGCCCTTTTTGCCAGCAGCGGAAGCAGCCTCATAAGCACTTCCGAGAGGGATGCCGCTTCGCTTGTTCCTGACGCTACATTTGAAGAATCCCTGTTGCTCACGTCAAGCACTCTTGACGACATGGACAGCCGTATTCCGGCATGGCTGGAAGGCCTGTCGCAAGGGACGGAGAATATAAACATAAGATTTGAACGGCAATAACATGACGATAGTATGATACGAAATCTATTCACCGCATTGCTCCTGTTCGGACTGCTGTCATGCGGCACACCAGAGAAGAAAACGAACCAGTCCAATATCATGGAGACAGAAAAACAGAATATAGGAAACGTACAGCACGGCATGTGCGGCAAGGAGAAGATGACAGATGACGGCATTGTGCGTCTGTCGAAAATCGAAGTCTGGCCCCAGTTTCTTGATGAATATACTAAATATGCTACCGAGGTCGGTGAAACCTCCCTGCGTACCGAGCCGGGTGTGCTGACCATGTATGCCGTCAGCGAAAAGGACAATCCCTGCAAGATAACTATCCTTGAAACTTATTCAAGCAAGGAGGCTTACGAGAGGCATATCGCTTCGGATCATTTCAGGAAATACAAACAGGGGACGCTGCACATGGTCAAATCGTTGGAATTGTCAGACCAGACTCCGCTCAACCCTGCAAACCGTATCAACAACTGGATTGACCGATAAAAAGGTAAGGATTATGAGCAGACTGATTATGGCTGCAATACTGATGCTGTCCGCTTTTGCAGCGACAGTTCAGGCACAACAGAAAGTTTTTAATGACAATCAAAATAAGACGAATATGGAAAGTAACACTATCAGACTGACCATCGAGGGCGGCAGGACATTTACCGCCACACTGGTGGACAACTCATCAACGCAGGCATTGAAAGAACAGCTTGCAAAAGGAAACATCACCGTGGAAATGGAAGACTATGCCTCAATGGAGAAGGTCGGATCTCTCGGCATATCGCTCCCGAGAAACGACCGGCCCACCACGACCGGATCATGCTAAGTATGTTCAAGAAGCATTACACCAACGAGGGCGTGTTCCCTCGCCATGCAGCCTTTTCATGCCGGGGCATAGTCAGCCTTTTATCTTTATGCGTATTTCTTCCAGCCGCTCATCCTGTTCTGCTTCAGGCATGTGCGCAATGGCATCCACACACCCGAGCATCACTGCGCCTCCGAATCCCAGGGTGGAGAGCAGGCCGGCCTTGTCCGGGGTGACCCCGCCCAGGGCGAATACCTTGCTGTCGATGATTCCTTCTGCCGAGGCGCGGGAGAGGGTGTCGGGTGAGAAGGCCGCGGAGTAGCCCTGCTTGGAAATGCTGTCAAACACCGGGCTCAGGAAGACGTAGCTGCACTCTTCTTTGTACCGCTTCACCTGGTCAAGTGAATGGCAGGACCTGCTGACATGTCCGGTATAGCCTGGCGGGACTGTGCCGCGGCGCGAGTTGAGGTGTATGCCGCGCAGCCCGTACGGCCCGGCAAGCTCGAAGAAGTCATGTATAGTGATACGGCTGCGTTCCTGGTCTGTGAGCCTGTCCAGCAGCCGTGCGCAGTCAGATGCGCAGGCCTCCGGCTTGCGCAGGTGGATTATGTCCACACCATGCCTGACAAGTCGGCTTATAAAAACATCTTCCCCGGCATAGAAAACCGGGGAAGTGATTACACACCAGAGCATGATGGTTATTTCAGCCTGGCTATTATAAGGTCGGCGACTTTTTTCCCGGACATGAGCATGCCGCCGAAGATGGGTCCCATACGTGGTGTGCCGCTGACAGCGGATGCAGCCATTCCGCAGACATACAGGCCCGGATATATCTCCTTGGTCCCGTTAACCACTTCCTGTTCGCCTGTCACGACGTCCAGCGAACGCTCCCCGATGACATCCCCTGTGTCTGTCGCAAGGCGTATCCCGTTCTTGCGTGCTACTGTACGGCACATCTCGCTGTCATGCCCCGTACCGTCTATCACGCATCTGGCCATGATGTTGAGCGGGTCCACGTGCAGCCCTTCACGCAGGACAGGTGTCCAGTTCACGACCACTCCGCTTACCGCATTGTCCTTGAATATGACATCCTCCACAGAATAGCAGTTGAAGATTGTGGCCCCTTCATGGACGGCTTTGTAGAGCAGGGCGGAAGTGCTTTCCACCGAGTCCATCACGTAAAGCCCGTCCCCGAACGGCTTGAAGTTGATCCCGAAATCCTTCACTATGTCCATGGCTTCTTCCTGGACCACTATCTGGTTGAACATCATGGCTCCGCCCCACATACCACCGCCGGGGGAGAGCTTGCGGTCGAACTGGGCCACTTTCAGGCCGGCTTTTGCAAGATAATATGCGGCGACAATCCCTGAAGGGCCTCCACCTACGATGGCCACATCGATGTCAAGGTTCCTTTCAAGCTTCTCGAAATAGGTACTGATGATACCTTTTGAAACATTTTTCTCAATCATTTTATTGTATGTTTTGATGGTTTGTCCGTTATTGGTCTAAATCACATTCCCCGTCCTTGCGGATGTTCTGGCTTATGCGCATTGCACAGAAGTTGGGGCCGCACATGGTGCAGTACTTCCCGCCCACGTGGTTGGCTGTCTTGTAATACTCGAGGGCGCGCTCCGGGTCGAGGCTCAGGTTGAACTGGTCTTTCCAGCGGAACTCGTACCGGGCCTTGCTCAGTGCATTGTCACGCACTGCCGCCCCAGGGTGCATCTTCGCAAGGTCCGCCGCATGCGCGGCCATTTTGTATGTCACTACGCCTGTCCGCACATCTTCCCTGTCAGGCAGGGCAAGGTGCTCCTTCGGTGTGACATAGCACAGCATCGCGGTCCCTAGCCAGCCTATCTGTGCCGCCCCGATGGCGCTTGTGATGTGGTCATACCCCGGTGCTATGTCTGTTACCAGCGGCCCGAGTGTGTAGAACGGAGCCCCGTGGCACTTCTCTATCTGCCTCTGCATATTCTCCGGGATCTTGTTCATCGGCACATGCCCGGGGCCTTCTATGAAAGCCTGGACATTCTTGGCCCATGCCCGCTCTACGAGCTCTCCCATGGTGTCCAGCTCGGCGAACTGCGCCCTGTCGTTGGCGCCATGCACGCATCCCGGCCTCAGCCCGTCGCCCAGAGACAGCGCCACATCGTATTTCGCGCAAATGTCGCAGATGTCGTCGAAATGCTCATACAGGAAGCTCTCTTTCCTGTGCTTCTGGCACCACATTGATATGATGCTTCCTCCGCGGCTGACCATGCCGGTGATGCGGTCGTCAGCCAGATGTATGTTCTGCAGGCGTATCCCGCAGTGTATGGTGAAATAGTCCACACCCTGCTCGCACTGCTCTATCAGCGTGTCGCGGAACAGTTCCCAGGTGAGGTCTTCGGCCTTGCCGCCCACTTTCTCCATCGCCTGGTACATCGGGACAGTCCCTACAGGTACCGGGCAGTTGCGTATGATCCACTCCCTTGTCTCATGGATGTTCTCTCCTGTGGACAGGTCCATCAGGGTGTCTCCTCCCCATTTGCAGCTCCATACGGCTTTCTCCACCTCCTCGTCTATGCCGGATGTGGTGGCCGAGTTGCCTATGTTGGTGTTGATCTTCACCAGGAAGTTGCGCCCTATGATCATGGGTTCCGCTTCAGGATGGTTGATGTTTGAAGGGATGACGGCACGTCCTGCAGCCACTTCGTCCCTGACGAATTCAGGGGTGATGTGTGTCTGTATGCCCATTTCCGCGCAGTTCATGTTCTCCCTGATGGCCACATACTCCATTTCGGGGGTGATGATTCCCTGTTTCGCATAATACATCTGTCCTATCTGGCAGCCTTCCTTTGCCCTGAGCGGCAATGTGATATGTTCAAATCTCAGGTGGTCGAGCGAATGGTCGTCCCTGCGCATGCGTCCGTATTCCGACGAGATTTCAGGAAGCCTTTCCACTCCGCCGCGTTCCATAATCCACGGCTCTCTGAGACGGGGAAGCCCTTTCCTCACGTCTGTTTCCACCGAAGGGTCGCTGTACGGCCCGCTTGTGTCGTATATGTAGACAGGCGGGTTGGGATGCTCCATCCGCCGCCCGTCTTCCACTGTCACTGTCGGCATCTGGCGGACCAGGCGCATCCCGACCTTGATCTCAGGAAAAAGTTTTCCTCGCATGTAGACTTTCTCCGATTCAGGATAGGTGATTTTGATGTTGTTCTCCATATTTCATTGGTTCTGGTTTTCCATGACTGCTTCTGCGACTCTCCTCATTTCCGCCACCGGGTCTTCGGCGCGCAGTATGCCCCCGCTCAGGGCAATGCCTGTGACACCTGCCGCCATAATCTGCGGGATGTCGCTGTAAGTGATGCCGCCGATGGCGACAATGGGCAATGCAATCCCTTTTTCAGCCATCTGGCCGGTAAGCCTCCGGTAGCCCTCAAGCCCCAGTATGGCTGCAAGGTTCTTTTTGGTGGTGGTGAAACGGAAAGGCCCGCATCCGATATAGTCGGCCCCCTGGTCTGCAAGGCGGCATATGTCCTCGAATGTGTTTGCGGTCCCTCCTATTATGAAGTCATCCCCGGCTATCCTCCTGGCTTCGTCTACGGGCATGTCGTTCTTCCCGAGATGCACCCCGTCAGCTCCTGCACGCACGGCGGCTTCCACGCTGTCGTCTATTATCAGAGCAGCCCCGGCGCGCCTGCACTCCGGCAGGATCCGCCTGGCCATGCTTTCGACAAGCTGCTCTTCCGCTCCTTTCATACGGAGCTGTATCCACCGGCAGCCTCCTTCAAGGGCTGCCATCGCCGAGTCATACCAGGAGTATCTGTCCGTCTGGTGCGTAATGAACTGAAGCCTGGAGAGCGACCTGAGGCAGAACCGCTTCCATTCTGCGTTGCCTGGCGCGGCATCTCCGGCCTTACTTGTCTGTGCAATGTGTCCTGTCATTATCCTGTCCTTTTAATCCGATATCTGTACCTGAAAGGAAGGATGCGCCGGATAACGGCGTATGAGCATGAAAGAATGTCACCAAAAATTCCAGCGTCGGCATTATCCGTACTGGTGCAAAGTGTATCTTCTCAGCCATCGGCGTCTCTACGCCATCCGGCACCACCTTTTTAGTACATGATCACGGGGAAGCACCCCATGCCCGCAAATATACGAAGAAGCCGAGAACAGAACAAATTTTATTTGTTATGCCGAGGCGCAACAGTATATGTGGACACGAAGTGGCCAAATATAATCAGAAGTCCGGTGCAATGCAAATTTATTTCGGAGGGGCAGAGTCAACAGACCATGAGGTACAAATTCGAAATCACAATCAAGGAGGTCGGCAGGGAGACTCCAATCAAGACCAGTTATATAGGAGATGTCAACTATCAGTTTCTTGTGGAGTTTTTCGGACTGAACAACCCGGACGGAAATGTATGCAGCAACAAGGTCTTGCAGGACGGGTCAAGGCCACAGGCCTGCTCCTTAATAGGTAATTCGATGTAATTTAATAAATTAAATTCATCGAATTCACGTTATTTAGTTATTATTTCCTCTTGGTATATC
>JADIMB010000139.1 GCA_017694995.1 Candidatus Cryptobacteroides faecavium
CATAACGGGCATACGGATTTGGAAAGCAGCAAAATAAGTAATATATTTGCAGGCGGAATTGAGATATGGTGTAATGGTAGCACTACAGATTTTGGTTCTGTCTGTCCAAGTTCGAATCTTGGTATCTCAACGGAAAGTTGCCTAAGTCATTAATTTTATGTGACTTAGGCATTTTTATTAAATACGGACCATTACGGGGACCATTTGCCAAAAAAGAAGGCATGTGTCACCCATTCTTGTCAAGAAATCCGTACAGCACCCCCTTAATTCAAAACTGTTTCTTATATTTGTCTTTGCCGCCTGTACTGTATCCGGGATGACACCGGATTCCCGGCGGAACCTTTAAGAAAAATTAGTCGTACAGACGTTAAACCAATATTATCATGAAAGGAGTATACATGTTCTTTGCCGACGGTTTCGAGGAAACCGAGGCAATCGCCCCGGCGGATGTACTGCGCCGCGGCGGCATCGATGTGAAGAAGGTCTCTATAAACGGAAGCCTCGGAGTATCGAGCTCCCATGGTGTCCATATACTTACAGACATGACTTTCAGTGAGTTCAGGAACCAGGTGGTGCTTGAAGGCACTTCTGCGCAGGATGTGATGATTTTTCCTGGAGGGCTTCCGGGTTCCGACAATCTGGCTGCATGCGACGAGCTTATGGACATGATGCAGAAGCACTATGCCGAAGGCGGATGCGTAGCCGCCATCTGCGCCGCTCCGAGCGTAGTGCTCGGCAAGCTCCCAGGGCTCAAGGGGAAGAGGATGACCTGCTATGACGGGTTCGAGCCCGCCCTTGTGGCAAAAGGTGTCGAGTACACAAAGGAAGGCGTCGTGACGGACGGCAACATCATCACCGGACGCGGAGCAGGACACGCCGTGAATTTCGGCCTGGCTATACTGGCTTATCTCAAAGGACAGGACGCTGCTGACCAGGTGGCAAGGAGCATAATGCTTTAGACAGGATTCAAGATTTCCGCGCGCACTGCATTCTGCCGGAATGACAGCAACAGAACGGGGGCCGGCTCAAAAAAAGAGCCAGCCCCCGTTCTATTGTCCGCCCCACAATGCGGGACAGGTTACTCAGAACTGCTTGAAGAAGTCGTTGCCCTTGTCATCCACGAGGATGAATGCAGGGAAGTCCTCGACGCGGATTTTCCAGATGGCCTCCATGCCGAGTTCAGGATATTCCACGCACTCGATGGACTTGATGTTGTTCTGGGCGAGGATTGCCGCAGGGCCGCCGATGGAGCCGAGGTAGAATCCGCCGTGCTTCTTGCAGGCATCGGTGACCTGCTGGCTCCTGTTTCCCTTGGCGAGCATCACCATGCTGCCGCCGTGGCTCTGGAACAGGTCCACATAAGGGTCCATACGTCCTGCAGTAGTCGGTCCCATCGAGCCGCAGGCCATTCCTGCAGGGGTCTTTGCCGGGCCGGCATAGTATACAGGATGGTCCTTAAGGTACTGAGGCATCTCCTCTCCCCTGTCCAGACGCTCCTTGATCCTGGCGTGGGCAATGTCGCGGGCCACGATGATTGTGCCGTTGAGGCTAAGGCGCGTAGACACCGGATATTTGGAGAGTTCCTTGAGGATTTCGGACATCGGCCTGTCGAGGTCGATCCTGACGGCGTTGCCCTCCCCTGCATTGCGGAGCTCCTCAGGGATGAGGCGGCCAGGGTTGTCGTCCATCTTCTCGATCCAGATGCCGTCCTTGTTTATCTTGCACTTGATGTTCCTGTCCGCGGAGCAGCTTACTCCCAGGCCCACAGGGCAGCTTGCGCCGTGACGCGGAAGCCTTATGATACGCACATCGTGTGCATAGTATTTCCCGCCGAACTGTGCGCCGAGCCCGAGCTTGTGCGCCTCCTCGAGCACCTGCTTCTCCAGCTCGACATCCCTGAACGCGCGGCCGGTCTCATCGCCGGTCGTAGGGAGGGAGTCATAGTAGTGGGTAGAAGCGAGCTTTACCGTAAGGAGGTTCTTCTCCGCTGATGTACCGCCGATTACGAATGCGATATGGTAAGGAGGGCAGGCTGCCGTGCCGAGAGTCTTCATCTTTGCGACCAGGAAAGGTACCAGAGTCTGCGGATTAAGGATTGCCTTTGTCTCCTGGTAGAGGTATGTCTTGTTTGCGGAACCGCCTCCCTTGGCCACGCACAGGAACCTGTATTCCATCCCCTCGGTAGCCTCGATGTCTATCTGGGCCGGGAGGTTGCACTTGGTGTTGACTTCCTCGTACATAGAAAGAGGGGCGTTCTGCGAATAGCGCAGGTTCTCTTCCGTATAGGTCTTGTAGACACCCAGTGAAAGGGCCTCCTCATCACAGTAGCCGGTCCATACCTGCTGGCCTTTCTCGCCGTGGATGATGGCCGTCCCCGTGTCCTGGCAGAAAGGGAGCTTGCCCTTGCAGGCCACTTCCGCATTGCGCAGGAAAGTAAGGGCGACGTATTTGTCGTTCTCGCTGGCCTCAGGGTCATTCAGGATTGACGCCACCTGCTCGTTGTGGGCAGGACGGAGCATGAATGACACATCATGGAAAGCCGCGTTGGCCATGGCCGTAAGCCCTTCCTTTGCCACTTTGAGGACCGGTTTGCCTTCGAACTCCCCTACGGACACATAATCCTTCGTAAGAAGATAGTATTCAGTCTTGTCCTCTCCAAGCTGAAACATAGGTGCATATTTGAATTCCATATAATTAAAAAATTAATGATTGCCCATAAGGAAAACCTTCATGAACTCGTTGAGGTCGCCGTCGAGGACCCCCTGCGTGTCTGAAGTCTCATAGCCGGTGCGCAGGTCCTTGACCATCTTGTACGGATGCAGGACATAGCTGCGGATCTGCGAGCCCCACTCGATCTTCTTCTTCTGGCCCTCCAGCTCGGCCTGCTTGGCCTGCCGCTTCTTCAGCTCCAGGTCATAGAGGCGCGACTTGAGGATGCGCAGGGCGTTCTGCCTGTTGTCCAGCTGGGAGCGGGTCTCTGTGTTCTCGACCACGATGCCGGTAGGGATGTGCCGCACACGGACGCCGGTCTCCACCTTGTTCACATTCTGCCCGCCGGCGCCGCTGGAGCGGTATGTGTCCCATTCCAGGTCGGCAGGATTTATTTCTATTTCAATGGTGTCGTCCACAAGCGGATATACGAAGACCGACGAGAAGGTGGTCTGCCTTTTCCCCTGGGCGTTGAAAGGGGATATGCGCACAAGCCTGTGCACACCGCTCTCCGCCTTGAGATAGCCGAAGGCATAGTCGCCCTCGAACTGTATGGTGGCGGACTTTATGCCGGCATCCTCTCCTTCCAGCACGTCGGTGACAGTGACCTTGTAGCCGTTCCTCTCGCCCCAGCGCATATACATGCGCATGAGCATGGACGACCAGTCGTTGGCCTCGGTGCCGCCCGCCCCGGAGTTGATGGTGAGAATCGCCCCGAGACTGTCTCCCTCCTCGCCGAGCATGTTCCTGAGCTCCAGAGCCTCGACATCGGCCTCTGCAGCCCTGTAAGCCTTTTCAAGCTCGTCCTCCTCAGGAGTGGTAAGATCCTCCGATGAGCCGGATGCGCTTTCCTTCGCGAAATCGTACAGCACATCGAGGTCCGCCACTTCGGAAGCAATCCTGTCATATCCCGTGACCCAGAACTTCACGGCAGCAAGCTCCTTAAGGAACTTTTCCGCCTCTTTCGGGTCGTCCCAGAACCCGGCCTCCAGGGTACGGGCCTGCTTCTGCTCCACTTCTGTCCTCTTCGCATCAATGTCCAGGCACCTTCTGAGTGTCTCTGCCCTGGACTGAAGTTCTTTTATCTGTTCTGTAGTGATCATATAGTCTAATTTGCAAGTCGACACATGTTCTGTCTTGCTCCATGAAACCTACAAATGTACGAAGAAGCCGAGAGCATAGCAAATTTATTTTGCTGTGCCGAGACGAAGTATATGCGGCACAGGACACCGGGCCTACAGCAGGCAGATACCGTGTTCAATGCACTCCCTGCGCATATTTTCCGGCCATATGGCGCACTGTATCTCCCCGATATGCGCCTTACGGAGCAGGAACATGCAAAGACGGGACTGCCCTATCCCGCCCCCTATTGTAGAAGGAAGTCCGCCGGCAAGAAGCCTCCTGTGGAAGTACAGGTCCGATTTCCACTCCTCGTGCCTTGTCTCCAGCTGTCTGCGGAGGGCCTCCGGATCTACCCTTATCCCCATGCTGGAAATCTCGAAGGCATTCTCAAGGACAGGGTTCCACAGCAGGATATCGCCGTTCAGACCGTGATATGGAGCATCTCGGGGGCCCTCCCCGTTCTCCGTGCTCCAGTCATCATAGTCAGACGCCCTCCCGTCATGCACGGAACCGTCCGGCAATTCCCCTCCTATACCGATTATGAACACCGCTCCGTATTTTCGGACGGCCTCCCTTTCCCTCTCCTTCGGGGAAAGGCCGGGATACATCATGTAAAGCTCCTCGGAATGTATGAACTTTATCTCGTCAGGAAGGACGGGGGCAATCTGCGGGAACTCCACATATATCTTGTTCTCAGTCACCTTCAGAGACTCATAGATGCGTCTGACTATCTTCTTCAGGAACTCCAGGTTCCTCTCCTGCGGGGCTATGACGCGCTCCCAGTCCCACTGGTCGACATAGATGGAATGCAGGCAGTCCAGGTCCTCGTCAGGCCTCAACGCATTCATGTCCGTATATATCCCGCGACCGGGAGGCACACCCATTTCACTGAGTTTCAACCTCTTCCATTTAGCCAGGGAATGTACGACCTCAGCGCCAGCATCTCCAAGGCCCTTGACAGGGAAGCGCACCGGCCTCTCGATACCGTTGAGGTCATCGTTGAGCCCGGTTCCTGACAAAACGACCATCGGGGCAGTGACCCTCAGGAGGGTGAGCTGCGCGGAAAGGTTCTCCTGGAACATGTCCTTGACGTATTTTATCGCCTTCTCTGTGTTCTCGGCACTGCCGAGGATATTCCTGTAATTTTCAGGATATGCCATATCAGTAAAAATTAATTTTGAATTAAACACCCGGACCGCCTGTATATCCGGACAGTATCAGCGCTTCATGGCCTTTTTCACGGCACTCAGCCACATGGCGGCATGGGCGTCAAGCCCCCTTGCGGAGAAATGCACCCCGTCATGACGGTAGAAGCATCTGTCAAGACGGTCGGTGTCAGGTCCCTGAAGGATGTCGGGATATCTGCGCGGGAGCTCCTTCTGGGCCGCACGCACCTGCAGGTCATTTCCATTGCCTGTCCCTATGCATTCAGGATGGTAACTGGCTGTCGCAACGATGAAAGGAGCGTCAATCCCCCTGGACCTGAAGACTTCCCTGACTGAAAGGAACTTTTCAATGTATTCTTCTTTTCCGGTGTCCGCAATATTGTCGGACTCGCCCTGATGCCACAGGATAAGGTCAGGTACAATCCCGTCTGCGAGCATTCCTTCGACCGTCTCCACAAGCCCGTCATAAAGGAAACCTCCCTCCGCCCAGTCCGAAACGCACGTTGCGCCTACAGCAGGACACACCAGAGTGACCTCATCTGCAAGACCTGCCCCGATCATTTTGTCCGCCAGCCTGGTCCAGACACATCCGCCATTGCCTGTAGCTCCTACAAGAGGGTCGGCCGCATGGTAATAATGTCCTTTGTAATAATTGTATACATTCCCGGAAGCGTCATAGCGTTCCTGTCCGTGGTTGGCTGCGTTGGACTGGCCGAAAGCGAAAATGACCTTTCCGCTGCCTGATTCCGGAGCGGGGATTTCCCCATAACTCTCAGCCCATCCCCTGAGCATCTCTATTGCAGTCACCAGCACACCTGCCTCCCCGCGGAACTCGCCTGAGCCCATAGGCTCCCCTGCAGGAGTGTACCACTCGTTGAAGCCGCGGTTCGCGACCACGCGCCCGAGCATCGGCCTCAATTCGTCATACGCCTCCCTGATAAAGCCGTTGCGCACCAGGGCCCATATCATCCTGGCCCCGAACCAGGTCCAGTCTCCGCCGTTCTGGTACCCGTAAGGATACATTCCGGTACCCATGAAAAATCCAGCCGGATAAGCAGGATACATAGTCAGACCTATAGTCTGTGCATGAGCTTTGCGTACATTGTCAAGCATCCTGGAGTTAGCCTCAGAAATCTCGTCCCTGCCAAGGATTCCGGCAAGTGCGGCCACTGCCGTGCCTCCATGATAATAGATGGCGTTCTCGTCAAAATTGTCCGGGAACGGTGACCCGTCCAGATAAATGTGCGGGATGAATTTGCGCGCACCGGCATCCCAAAGATACTTGCGTGCGTTGGATATTATTTTGTCCCGTTCAGCGGCCCATCTGGCCTTCTTTCCCGTATCTGAAGTCATGGAGACGAAATTGTCCAGTGCAATGGCCAGCATGGCATTGTCGTAGATATCTATCGAGAAATGGGTATTCTCGTCGATAGCCACGCCCCACGGATGTTCAGGCTGGACATCCCCCCAGTCAGCTGTAGTGGCCCCTGTTATAAGCCCGTAATGCTCACTGTAACGCTCGTTGTAAAGGAACATCAGGGCCATCTCCATCCTGTCCTCCACTGTCTTGCCGTCGACAAGGAGTTTCAGGTAGTCCCTGTTGCCGCTTTTTGAGACATACTGGAAGACAGCCTGAATGAGGGAAGTCTCCTGGTCGGTCTCGACGGTGTTCTTGTGGGCGGCATACTGGGGAGCCAGAGGTGAAAGACGGTAGGCATATCCGTCCTTGCTGTCCAGGTCTGCTTCCCTGACAGGCAGATACCCGTCCACGATATCACCGGAAGGCCCCTGGAACTTGAAGAAGGTGTTGAGGCTCGAGCGTATGATCTCGTCGGGCATCACATCCATAGCTGTAGTGATGAAAGTATTGAAGTCCCTTATCCAGACCTCCCCGTACCCGCTCCCTGCGTTCAGTCCGGCGGAAACGACATCATGGGCCATATCATACACCTGGTCCATGGTCCTGTCCTCCAGGATGGACTTCCGGAGTAACCTCATGTCATCCTGGGCAAAAGACAATGGCGGTATCATCACCGCCATTGCAAATACAAAAATCCATTTCATATGTACACAATTATTCAGGATCCGCCCTATTTCTCCCTGCTGAACGAATAAGGCTTGTCCTCCTCTGCAGTCCCGCGCTTCATGTCAGGGGACTGAGACATGGTGAAACTGATGTAGGAGCCTTTCATCAGGTCACTGTATTTCAGATAGTTGTGATTCCACACATGACCGTGGACCTTCATACCCTTGACATACCTGTTCTCCGGGGAGTTGTTCCTGGCCTCGACAGTGACCTTCTTGCCGTTCTCAAGACTGATGACAGCCTTCCTGAAAAGCGGCGAGCCGATGACATATTCGTCGGACCCGGGGCATACCGGATAGAAGCCCAGGGCGGAGAACACATACCATGCGGAGGTCTGTCCGTTGTCCTCGTCCCCGCAGTAGCCGTCCGGAGTGGCGCTGTAGAGCCTGTCCATCACGTCGCGGACATGATACTGGGCTTTCCACGGCTCGCCGGCATAGCCGTACAGGTAGATCATGTGCTGGGCAGGCTGGTTGCCGTGGGCGTAATTGCCCATATGAGCCACCTGCATCTCCGTAATCTCATGTATGCGGGCACCGTAATACGAGTCGTCATATATAGGAGGCACCACGAATACGGAATCCAGCATCGTGCAGAACTCCTTCTCACCTCCCATAAGGTCAATGAGCCCCTGGACATCATGGAATACGGACCATGTATAGTGCCATGCGTTGCCTTCCGTGAAGGCGTCACCCCATTTGTACGGGCTGAACGGCTCCTGGAATGACCCGTCCTCGTTGCGCCCGCGCATGAGCTTCGTGGAAGGGTCGAACACATTCCTGTAGTTCATGGCCCTCGCAGACCATTTCTCCAGCTCGGCTTCAGGCCGCCCCATCTTCCTGGCTATCTGGAGGATGCACCAGTCATCATAGGCGTATTCAAGAGTCCTTGCTACATTTTCGTTGATCCCCACGTTGTAAGGTATGTAGCCCAGCTCATTGTAATACTCGTGGCCGAGACGTCCGGTTGAGCCCACCTGAGGATGGACATGCTCCGTACCGTACTCTATCGCAGAATAGAGCTTATCTATACCGCCGGGGTAAATGTCCTTCATATATGCGTCAGCCACGACAGAGGCCGAGTTGTTCCCGACCATGCATCCGCGGTGACCCGGGCTCGCCCATTCCGGAAGGAATTCATTCTCCTTAGCGATATTCTCCATTCCCTGCTGTATCTCCTCGTTCACTGACGGGTACACAAGGTTGAGCAGAGGGAAGAGCGCACGGAAGGTATCCCAGAAACCTGTATCGGTATAGAGGTAGCCGCTGCAGACCTCACCGTTGTAAGGGCTGTAGTGCAGGACATTCCCAGTCTCGTCGATCTCATAGAACTTCCTCGGGAACAGGACGCTGCGGTAAAGGCATGAATAGAATGTGCGGTACTGGTCCTCAGTCCCGCCGCCGACCTTGATACGGCCCAGGACATCGTTCCAGAGAGAATAAGCGGCATCCTTGACAGCCCCGAAGTCCTTGCCTGACACTTCCTTGAGATTAGTAAAAGCCTGTTTTTCGGAAATGAAGGATGAGGCCACATCGACATTGACCTGTTCGTCCCTCACTGTACTGAACTTGACCACAGCGATGGCATGGTCACCTTTGTATTCCTTTGGAGAGGCAGTCCCCTCGGACACTTTCTCCGCCCCGTCATAGATGCTGAAACTCTCGATAGGCTTGTCGAACTTGAGGACAAACCAGTTGCGGAAATTCTCAGGCACTCCGCCGCTGTTTCTGACAGTATATCCGACCACTGTATTGGACTCCGGCAGGACTTTTATATACGACCCTCTGTCATAAGCGTCCACCACCACTCCCGAAGTCTCGCTGTCAGGAAAAGTGAAACGGAATTTCGCAGCCCTGTCGGAAGGGGTGAGCTCGGCGTTGATGTCATGGTCTGCGAGATATACCTGGTAATAATACGGAGTGGCTGTCTCCCCTTTGTGAGAGAACCAGCTCGCCCTGGCGTCCTCTGTCACCTTGGAGGCATCCCTCACCGGCATGATGGAGAAGCAGCCGTAATCGTTTATCCACGGAGAAGGCTGGTGGGTCTGTTTCAGGCCACGGATGAGATGCGCGTCAAAGCTGTATGTCCACCCGTCTCCCATGGTCCCTGTCTGCGGAGTCCAGAAATTCATGCCCCACGGGACTGCCGTGGCTGGATAGGTGTTCCCTGTAGAAAAAGAATAATCTGACAATGTCCCCATCAATGTCGTCACGTAATCCACCGGATTATTCACTACCTGGACCTCGTCCTCAGCACAGGACAGAGCCGCCAACGGCAGCAGGGAAAAAAGTATCAATCTATTAAGTTTCATGTTTATATATATGAATGTTATATGTTCTTGGGGGTATTTCCCATCTGGAACTCAAGTACGTTGCCGGCCTTGATGTCCTTGAAGTCGATGTAAGGGTGGCTGTACGGCTGCCCGTTCAGGGTGACACTCTGGATGTAGATGTTCTCCGGACTGTTGTCCCTGGTCTTGACGACGAATTCACCTCCAGGGACCTTTACGGACGCCTGGTCGAACAGCGGTGAACCGAACCAGAACCTGCCGCCGGCCTCAGTCTGGTAGAAGCCCAGCGAGGAGAGGACATACCATGCGGACATCTGGCCTACATCCTCGTTGCCGGAAAGTCCGTCAGGGGCATTATGATACATGGTGGAGAGCACCTGCCTTACCTTCTCCGCGGTCTTCCACGGCTGTCCCGCCATGGTATAGAAATAGACGATGTGGTGGCTCGGCTCGTTCCCGTGGGCATACTGTCCGATAAGTCCCGAGATGTCAGGGGAAGAATTGCCTCCTTCTACATCAGAGGAAACGATGAAAAGGGAATCGAGCTTGGAGAGGAAGGCCTCCTTGGAGCCGAAGCAGTCCACAAGCCCTTCGAAATCATGCGGGGCGAGCCATGTATATTGCCATGCGTTGCCCTCGCAGTAGTCATCGGCACGGTGTGTCGAGGCGAACGGGCTGAACGGTGTCCTGAAATTCCCCTTCGAGTCCTTCCCCCTCATGAATCCGGTCTGGGGATCGAAGAAGTGGCGGTATGAATGGCTGCGCTCCAGGAAATACTCATAGTCCTCTGTCTTCCCCAGCATCTTTGCCACATCGGCCACAGCCCCGTCGGCTATGGCATATTCCATGTCATATGCGACAGCCTCGTTGAAAAGGTCGCACGGGATATACCCGTACTTCATCCTCAGGTCCTGTCCCCTGTCCGGACGCATAGCCGAATTCTTGAGAGCCTCGAAAGCCTGTTCTGTGTCAGTCCCGCCGAAGCCTTTCAGCACCGCGTCTGCAAAGGCTATGACTCCAGGATTCCCTACCATGCAGTCTGTCTCGCACCCCATCAGGTGCCATACAGGGAGCTTGCCCTGCTGCCTGTAGATGTTGAGCATAGTCTTCACGATGTCCGGCATCTTCTCCTGATGGATAATGGTCATCAGAGGCATAGCCGCCCTGTATGTGTCCCACAATGAAAATGTGGTATAGTTAGTGAAGCCCTCAGGGGCGTGGTTCCTGTGGTCCGCGCCATAATAGCTCCCGTCCACATCAGAGAATGCCGAAGGGGCTATCATCGTATGGTACAGAGCCGTGTAGAACACCTCGCGGGCAGCCTCGTCCCTGGTCTTTATCCTTATCTTGGACAGCTCCGCATTCCATGCCGCGTCCGCAGCTCCGGCAACCGCCTCGAAATCCCATCCCGGAAGCTCGGCCTCCATATTCTTCCTGGCGCCTTCGATACTTACAGGAGAAAGTGCCACCTTGAGAAGCACCTGCTCTCCCTCGGCCGTCCTGAAGGACGCACGGCCATACATATCCTTCTCCCCGGCAAGAGTGAAAGACTCGAACGGCTTCGAGAACTCGGCCACGAAATAGACCCTCTGGTCAGAAGCCCAGCCCTTTGAATAGCGGAAGCCCTCTATCCTCGTGCTGCCGACAGCCTTCATCTCTGTAGAGGTGGCCGCATCCCAGCACCCCCCGTTCTGCAGGTCGAACACCAGCGCGGCCTGGTCAGAAGCCGGGAATGTGTATCTGTGCAGTCCCACACGCGCCGTGGCTGTCATCTCGGCCGTCACTCCGTACCTGACGAGCGGGACACTGTAGTATCCGGGGCGGCTTACCTCCCTGGACCTGTCCGCATACGACCACATGCCTGATTCCTGGTCGTCCTCTGTTCCCCGGGCATAGGTGACATCCCCGGTGACCGGCATGACAGTGATGTCGAAAAGGTCCCCGATCCCGGTCCCGCTCAGATGTGTATGCGAGAAACCGATGACGGTCGAGTCGCTCTCATGATATCCCGAGCACCAGTCCCAGTCCTGAGGAATGCTCGTAGGGCCCAGCTGGACGTATCCGAAAGGGACATTGGCTCCTACGAACACATGTCCGTGGCCACCGGTACCGATTTTTGTGTCCACGTAATCCGTGAACTTCTCCTGCGTGGAGATGGCGGCACCCGAGCATCCGGCAAGCGCCGCAGCCGCACAAAGCAGCAGGGATGATTTGAATAAATGATTTGCCTTCATTATATTATAATATTTATTTGAATCAGTTCAGAAGCAATTTTAAAAAACTGTTTTGAATTTTTCTAATCCGCTTCTTAAAAATAGGGGCCAATGCTGCAGAACTTCCGCACAGGTCCTCCGCCCGGGATGACAAAAAGATGCAGCCGCGGGACAGTGGCAGGCCCTAACGGCAGTCGAATACAAGACGGCCGCCGCCAAGCATTTCATGGTGTCCGATACGGAATCCCCTGAAAGGCTTTCCGCCAAGTGTGACACCTTTTATGTATCCGTCCCCCTCCTTCTCTATCACCAGACTTTCAGTACCGTAATATTCGGGATCAAGCTCAATCTCGACCCTGTCAAAGGCAGGGGCTGTCAGCGTGTAGTGAGGCTCGCCGGGACAGTCCGGGTAGAATCCCATCATGGAGAATACGGCCCATGCTGACATTGTACCTGTATCGTCATTGCCAGGGATACCGTCAGGCTCCGGCCTGTAATACTTCTCAAGAAGTTCCTTCACAGTCTTCTGCGTCCGCCATTCCTCCCCCTTGAAATAGCTGAAAAGGTATGGGTATGCGATGTCCGGTTCATTGGCCGGGTCGTACAGGCCTTCATCGAAGACCATCTGGAGCTTGTCGACGAACTTCTTCTTTCCGCCCATCAGCTTTGCAAGCCCCTGCACGTCATGCGGGACATAGAATGTGTAGTTCCACGCGCTGCCTTCATGGAATCCGGGGGCAGTCTCGAAATTCTCGCCCTGGCGCGGGTTGAACGGGGAATAAAATGTCCCGTCCATGTTCAGCGGCCTCAATGTCCCGTACTCTGGACAGTAATAATGCCTGTACCCGAGGGACGCCTCCCTGAAACGCTCTGCGTCCCCGCTGTGCCCGAGGGAATCGGCAAGGAGGGAAAGGGCATGGTCGGCGATATAGTATTCGAGGGCATGGGAGACGGCATTGTCACCCGAAAGGTCGGCAGCGAACACCCCCAGAGGGATGTACCCGCGCTCGATATAAGGGTCTATGTCGGGCCGCATCCTGTTCTGCGCCCCCGGTGTGGTGGCGGACTTGACAAAAGCCTGGTAGGCCGTCTCTATATCAAAGTCCTTAAGGCCCTTGAACCAGGTGTCGGCAATGACAGGGATGGCAGGGTCACCCTCCATGGTGAATGTCTCCCTGCCGTACAGCTCCCATTTCGGCATCCAGCCCCATTCCTCATATATGCCTATCATGGAGCGCACCATGTCTAGCTGCCTGTCAGGATAGAGAAGGGTCATCAGCTGATGGAGGTTGCGGTATGTGTCCCACAGCGAGAACACCGTATACCTGTTCTCCCCCTCCGGGACCTTGCCCACTCCGTCGCTCTCCATCAGGGGATATTCCCCGTTGACATCATTGAGGATATTCGGGTGTATCAGTGCATGGTAGAGCCCGGTGTAGAATACAGTCTTCTGGGCATCCGTTCCGCCCTGCACCCTGATTTTAGACAGGTCCCTTTCCCACTGTGCCGCAGCACGGGAGCGGACCGCATCGAAGTCAAAGCCTTCCTGCTCCGCATCCAGGTTCTCCCGGGCGTTCTCCGTGCTCACGAAAGACACGCCCATCTGCACCTGGATCTGCTCGCCTTCTTCCGTATCGAAACTGAACCAGTAGCCTATGTCGTCCCCGGCCAGCTCGCGGCCGTAACGTGTGTAAAGCTTGTATTTCCCGTTGTCCGGGGTCCATTCAGCCTCCACGCCGGTCATCGGCCTCTGCTTTTTCCAGAAGCCTGAAGCCTTCGGGGCCTTGCTGACCCTCATGACGAAATAGACCGGGAACACCGCCTGCGGGTTGTAGCAGAAGGTCCCCAGCAGCCTCATGCCCTCTATCTCGGTGTCGCTCACCTTGCGGACCATGGCGCCGGTCTCGTTGGTAAGCCCCTCCCCGAGATTCAGCAGGATATGCCCTTCGCCTCCAGGGAAAGTATATCTCTCCGCGGAAGTCCTTGGAGTGGCAGTCACCTCGGTCTTTATGCCGTATGAGGTCAGTACATTGGTATAATATCCCGGCTCGGCGTGCTCGTCCGTATACTCGGAACCGTATATATGGTAGTCCACCTGAAGCGGGCCTGCCGAAGGCATTGTCAGCAGGGCGCCGAGCTCAGGGCAGCCCACACCGCTCAAGTTCACATGGGAGAATCCAGTGAAGAACTTGTTCTCGAATGTATAGGGAGTCGACCACCACCTGCTGTCCTTGTCCCAGGCATTGAGTTCGGACCCCATCACATTGAACGGGGAGACGGACATCAGGCCGTTGGGGCAGACAGCGCCCGGATTGGTCGTTCCGAAATTGGTCGTACCTATGAAAGGGTCGACATACCGGGAAACGCCCTCCCCGTCCGGACCGGAGGCGGCAGAATTCATGCAGAGCATGCCGGAAGAAAGGACAGTCGCGGCCAGAACCGATAGCTTGAGTTTCATAAACAATGTCAAAGTATGCTCGTCTTCTTTGTAAAATCGATGATTTCAGGGATATACCCGAATGCCAGTCCCGTGACAGTGTCTGCACAGCCGTAATACACGGCCACACGTCCGGTATGCGCATCGTGCAGTGCGGCGCAAGGGAAGGTCACGTTAGGCACGTCCCCCATGCACTCGTAGTCCATCTGCGGGGAGATGAGGTACGGGCCGCTGCGGGCAACCACCTTCCACGGCTGCTCCAGGTCGAGGAGGGCGGAACCGAACGAATAGACATACCCGTTGCAGGAATGCAGCACACCGTGGTAGAACAGCAGCCATCCTTCAGAAGTCTCGATAGGGATAGGGCCGGCACCTATCTTCATGCACTGCCATGCGCTCACCTCGAACGGTGCGGGGGCCATCACATGACGGTGGTGTCCCCAGTACTCGAGGTCAGGCGACTCCGAATAGAATATGTCCCCGAACGCAGTATGTCCCGTGTCGCTCGGGCGTGAAAGCATGGCGAAGTTCCCGTGGATCTTCTTCGGGAACATCACACCGTTCCTGTTGTAAGGCAGGAAGGCGTTCTCCACCTGGTGGAAAGTCTCGAAATCCTCGGTCCATGCGATTCCGATAGTCGGACCGTGGTAACCGTTGCACCATGTCACATAATACCGGCCGTCAATCTTGCACACACGCGGGTCATAGCCGTATACCCACTCGCCTATCTCCTTGTCGTCGCACTGGAACTCCAGCTTTTCAGGGTTGATGTCCCACTTCAGGCCGTCCTTTGAAAAGCCCACATGCAGGCGCATGCGCCTGTTGGTGTCGTCACAGCGGAACACTCCGGCGAAACCGTCCTTGAAAGGGACTACAGCGGAGTTGAATATGCTGTTCGAGGACGGAAGAAGGTCCCTCGGGATTACAGGGTTGGCTGAATATCTCCACATCACGGCGGAAGACCCGGCCGGACGGTCCTCCCACGGCATATTAGGGAGAGGGTTGCCGGAAATCTTTATCTCTTTGCTCATTGTCAATATGATTTATTAAATGGTTGATAGATAATCCATATACAAAGGTAATGCACTGCAATATACTGCACAATGCTTATTTATAATCATTTTTCGGCGGAAGGAGCGGCATTGTCCGGATAGGTGAACGGGATGAACCTGGTCATGATGAAAATCGGTATCACTGCCGCCATTACCGCTATGAAGAAGACCTTGTATCCGAGAGCGTCGCTCAGGAAGCCGGAGACCGCTCCCGTCATCATCACGGAGAGGTTCATGATCCCGGAAGCGAACGCGTAGTGCGCCATCTGGTGCCTCCCCGGGGCCACCTGCTGCATCATGAAGAGCGTAAGCCCCACAAAACCGAATCCGTAGCCGAAATATTCCACCACGATGCCGGAGCCTATCAGCAGCACCGACTCGGGCTGCACCCATGCGAAATATGTGTAGACCAGGAAAGGAAGGTTGAAAATGCACACAAGGGAGAAAAGCGCCTTCCTGAGGCCGCGGTGCGAGATGTAATATCCCGCCAGCAGGGAGCCGAGCACGAATGCCGCCGCCCCGAAAGAGCCGTAGAAAACGCCTATCTGCTGTTCCGAAAGGCCGAGCCCCCCGTCAGCCCTGGGGGCTTTGAGGAAAAGAGGGACAATCTTCATCACGAATCCTTCACCGAGACGGTAGAGGATTATGAAAAGGATATACCAGCCGATGTATTTCTTGGTGAAGAAGTCCCGTATCACCGCCCAGAGTTCGCCCATGACGGCTCCTGCGGACCTTGGCTGCGACTGCGGCGCCGCGCTTGAAGGAAGCGATTTCAAATGGTAGAGGCCCAGGAGCACCAGGATTGCCCCGCAGGCGACCATGATGACCGTCCATGCCGGAAGGGCCGCTTCCTGCGGTGTCGCGCCTCCAGCCCTGAAATGGTCGATAAGCACACCTGCAATATAGACAAGAAGGCCGGTGGCGACAAGTTTTGCAAGGTTGTAGAACGCTCCCTGCCAGCCTATATACTTCGCCTGGTCCTGCTTGGAGAGCTCCGCCATATAAAGCCCGTCAAGGGCGATGTCATGTGTGGCGCCGCTCATGGCAATGACAGCAAGAAGCGCTATGCATACGGCGAAGAAATCAGGCAGGTGCAGGGCCAGGGCCACAAGGCCGAACCCCACTCCCGAGACAAGCTGTGTCACCACCACAAAGAACTTCTTGGTCTTGAAAATCTCCAGGAAAGGGCTCCAGAGGAACTTGATCGTCCACGGGAACATGATTACCGAAGTCCACAGGGCAATCTGACTGTCTTCAATTCCTAATCCTTTGAACATCAGAACACATACCATGTTCAGAACGACAAACGGCATCCCCATGGCAAAATATGCGCTGGGGACCCATGCAAGAGGAGAATGTCCTTTATTTACCATTATGAGGCCCGGTTTTGTTACATCCTTGCAAATTTAGTAATAATCAGGAAAATTCCATATATTTGTCTTCCGGACAACCCTTGGTATAAAACGGACTCACTATGGACACAGTAGAAGAATTGTTCCCTTCATTCGACGAGAAAGGGAAAGGTCTCATACGGGAAGCCTACTCCATAGCGGAAAAGGCGCTCGAAGGGCAGACCAGAGGAAACGGAAAGCCTTTCATCGGCCATCCCGTCGGGGTGGCGAGGATAGCCGCTGACGAAATCGGACTCCCGGCGGAGTGCGTCGCGGCGGTCTTCCTGCACGAGGCCACAAGGTTCCACCCTGAAATAGACATAGTCTCGGACGGGGTATTCGGGAAGGATGTGCTGACAATGGTGGACGGGCTGAACAAGATATCGACAATCAAGCCGAAGGACACCAGGCTCGAGGCCGAGAACTACAAGAAGCTCATCGTCTCCTACTCCAAAGACCCGCGCGTGACCGTGCTCAAGCTGGCAGACCGTCTCGAGGTGATGCGGTCCCTGGACATGTTCCCGAAGCTCTCCAGGGAAAGGAAGATACTCGAGACCCTCATGCTGTATATCCCGCTGGCGCACCAGCTCGGGCTGTACAACATGAAAAGCGAGATGGAGGACACTTATTTCCGCTATGCCGAGCCGGAGCAGTACCGCGCCATCACCAACAAGCTCAAGGCCACGGAAAAGGACAGGCAGGCCCTCATGACCCAGTTCATAGAGCCTCTGAAGCAGAAGCTTTCCGACGCAGGCATCCAGTACAAGCTGAAGATCAGGACAAAGACGGCATACTCCATCTGGAGGAAGATGGTCAAGCAGAAAGTGCCGTTCGAGGGCGTATATGACGTGTTCGCCATAAGGTTCATCATAGACTGCGAAGCCGACAGGGAGACAGAGCATGCCCTCTGCTGGAAGGTTTTCTCATACGTGACCGAAGAGTACGAGTCCGATACCAGACGTCTTCGCGACTGGATATCAAACCCGAAGCCCAACGGATACGAATCCCTGCACATAACTGTCAAGAACAGCGACAACGTGTATCTTGAAGTGCAGATCCGCACAAAACGCATGGACGATGTGGCGGAGAACGGGCTTGCCTCCCACTGGTCATACAAAGGCATCAGGCACGAGGCCACCCTGGACAAATGGCTGGCTTCAGTACGCTATGCCCTGGAGCATCCGCACGGAAGGAACGCTATGGAAGGAAGCGTTGCGGAAGCAGAGGCACCGGACAGGACAGACACATACTATGAGGATGACCTGCCAGAGCCGCCGTCAAAGGAAATATTCGTGTTCACCCCGTCCGGGGAGCTCAGGAAACTCCCTGCCGGAGCCACTGTGCTGGATTTCGCCTTCGACATACATTCAAATCTGGGGATAAAGTGCACGGGAGGCAAAATAAACGGGAAGGCGGTACCGATAAAGGAGAAGCTCAAGACCGGCGATGTCGTGGAGATCATGAGCTCCAAGAACCAGAAACCTTCACAGGACTGGCTCGGCATCGTGGTGACATCCAAGGCCCGCACTAAAATCAGGCAGAAACTCAGCGAGGCGGAATTCCAGAAAGCGGCTGAGGGCAAGGAGCTTGTAAGCCGCCGTCTGAAGAACTGGAAAATGGAGATGGACGACGAGACCCTTGCCGTCCTGATGAAGAAGCTGCAGTACAAGAATGTGAACGCCTTCTATGCCGCAGTGGCAGACGGTACAATCAGTATCGTGGACCTGAAAGAAATGATACTGTCCGCGTCAGGGGCCAGGGGCATCGAGCAGTCTGAGATTCAGGACAGCGGCATGCCGTCTTCAGAGGCGCAGACTGCCCCGGCAGAAAAGAGGATGTGGGACGGAAGAGGCGTGTCCTCCGATGACATCCTGGTGCTTAACGCCAAGAATGTAAAGAACCTGGACTACAAGATGGCGAAATGCTGCAACCCTGTCTACGGCGACGACGTATTCGGATTCGTATCCATAAAAGACGGCATAAAGATACACAGGATATCATGCCCCAACGCCGCCCGCCTGATGGAGATGTACCCTTACCGCATACAGAAAGTACGGTGGAGCAGCACCCCGAGCACATCAAGTTTCCAGACTACGCTACGGATCATAGCGGCCCTGGAGCCGTCGGTAATAAACGAAGTGATAGATGTTGTCAATACATTCAAGGCCTCGATAAGGTCGTTCAATGTAAACGAAAACGGGAAAAACGGCACATACGACATATCCGTCAAGCTCTCCATCCCGAGCAACCTGGAGCTGGACAAGGTGCTGTCCCAATTGCGGGCACAACGTAACGTATTGAAGGTCAGCAGAAGCTGACCTTCAATAGTATTGGGGCGCCGTCTCAGTGACTCTACTCCTCCACCTCGCAGCCTTTGAAATAGAAATCCGCCGCAGATTTCTCCCGCGAGAAGCAGTAATATGTCATGTCAGCCTCTGAACAGACATCCCCGTCATAAATGATCTGCGCATGGATGAAGGCGAAATTCCTTTTCATCTCCCTGATGTGCGCCCTCACTTCAACAGTGACACCGGCTCCGGTAGGGACAGGCTTCCTGTACTTGATTTCAAGGTTGGTAGTCATACCTGCACACTGCAGTTTGCGCGCTATAACCCATGCGGCGATCTCGTCCATGATGGATGCCTGGATTCCCCCGTGCAGGGTATGCAGCCAGCCCTGGTAGTTGTCCCCGGGATTCCACATGGACACGATATCATCCCCGTCCTCATAGAACTCCATCTTCAGGCCGAACGGGTTGGTCGGGGCGCACCCGAAACAGTTGTAGCCGTCCTTTACAAGATCCAGCCACGGATTGATTATTTTCTTCATTTCTGTCCGAATTTAACAGTGACCGTCAGCCGGCCTGCAATTTTCACGCCCGTGCAGCCCGGCCATGCACTCATTCATGCTCTTCCATACGCTTGAGAGCCAGGGACTCATACCTGGTGCCAGGTCTTCCGTAGTTGGCGTAAGGGTAGATTGAGATGCCCCCGCGCGGAGTGAAATAGCCTGTGACCTCGATATATTTAGGGTCCATAAGTCTGATGAGGTCTTTCATGATAGTGTTCACGCAGTCCTCATGGAAGTCCCCGTGATTCCTGAAACTGAACAGATACAGTTTCAGGCTTTTGCTCTCGACCATCTTCACATCAGGAATATAGCTGATGCGTATTTCCGCGAAGTCCGGCTGGCCCGTTATAGGGCACAGGCTTGTGAACTCGGGGCAATTGAAACGCACCCAGTAGTCGTTGTCCCTGTGCCTGTTCTCGAATGTCTCCAGGACTTCCGGGGCATAGTCGCTTCTGTATTCTGTCTTGCGGCCCAGCGACTTCAGGCCTTCTTTCTCTCTGTCTTCCATTATGGATGTATTTGTCTGCTTATCTTGATGTTGCAGGGATCATTCCCTGCCTCTCGACGCGAGGTATTTTTCCAGGCCGGCCCTGCGCAGGCGGCATGCGGGGCAGTGGCCGCATCCGTCACCCGGCACTCCGTTGTAGCACGTCAGTGTCTCGTTCCGTATTATATCCAGCACGCCCAGCTCGTCTGCAAGAGCCCATGTCTGCGCCTTGTCAAGCCACATGAGCGGAGTATGTATGACAAACTGTTCATCCATCGCCAGGTCAAGAGTCACGTTGAGAGACTTGACAAATGCGTCACGGCAGTCCGGATAGCCGCTGAAATCAGTCTGCGACACTCCCGTGACTATGTGGTGTATGCCATGCTCCCTGGCCGCCACAGCCGCTATGCTCAGGAAAAAGAGATTCCTTCCGGGCACGAACGTGTTGGGGCACGAGTCCGCCGGCTTCTCCCGGTCCATCTCTATGGAGGTGTCTGTAAGAGAGCTTGTCCCGAGCTTCCCGATGAAGGACACATCCATCAGATGAAAGTCCACTCCAGCCTTCCCGGCAAGCTTCCTTGCCATCTCCACCTCCAGGCTGTGCCTCTGTCCGTACAGGAATGTAAGCGCATGGACTTTCCTGAATTCCCTCATTGCCCAGAAAAGGCATGTGGAGGAATCCTGCCCTCCGCTGAATACTACAAGGGCCTCGCTTTCATTCATTTTCATGTCCTGCATATTTCAATTTTCAAATGTCAGTTATCTTGAATGGATTGTATGATATGTCCGTGTCAAATGTGTCCGCCCCCTCGTACTTCTTGACGGCACGCACTACCATGCCCGTCACCGGCAGGATCACCACTTCATAAGCCGTCTTCAGGACAATCTGAAGAAGCATCATCTTCACCATCTCACCTGGGGCAAGGCCCCAGAAAGCAATAGGGAAGAACACAAGGGAGTCGACGGTCTCGCCGCATACGGATGACACGACGGCCCTGACTGAGAAGCGTTTACCGTGAGAGGCCACCTTCATCTTGCTCATTATGTAGGCATTGACAGTGGACCCAGACAGGAAAGCCAGGAGTGAAGCCATCGTGACCCTGGGGGCCAGCCCGAAAATATAATCGAAATGTTCTCCGCCGTCCCAGAAACTTGCCGACGGAAGTATCCTTACAATCTGGGCCATGGCCACCACAAAGAAATTCATGGCGAATCCGCTCCATATCACCAGCCTTGCTTTCCTGAAGCCCCATACCTCGACTATACAGTCGTTGAGGATGTAAGAGACCGGAAAGATGATCACACCTCCGGTAAGGGTCAGCATACCCGCTGTGAATATCTTGGTCTCGAACAGGTTTGATGCGATGAGGCAAACGTTGAAAAGTATCGCCATCAGCACAAACGGTACAGACAGCGCCACACGCTGCCGCTGGGGCAGATGCCCCGGGATGAATTTTTCTTGCATTTTCTTGTTTTTTAGGTGGTTACCAAGCACACCGTTTCACATTCCCTAGGCTGCCATGGCAGCCCCCGGGGAAGGCTTTATTCAGCTGCAGCCTTGAGGCGTTCCGCGTTCTCGGCTATCTGCAGCTGGTCCAGGACCTCCTGGATATCCCCGTCCATGAAGACAGGAAGATTGTACATAGTATAATTGATACGATGGTCCGTCACACGCGACTGAGGATAGTTGTACGTACGGATCTTTGCCGAACGGTCCCCGGTAGAGACCATTGTCTTGCGCTTGGCCGAAATCTCGTTGAGATATTTCTCGTACTCCATATTGTACAGACGTGTACGGAGCTCGGCCAGAGCCTTGTCGAAATTCTTCAGCTGTGACTTCTCGTCCTGGCACTGCACCACTATACCTGAAGGGATGTGCGTCAGGCGGATAGCCGAATATGTCGTGTTCACAGACTGTCCTCCCGGGCCGGAAGAACAGAATGTATCCTTACGGATATCATTCATGTTCAGCTCTATATCAAACTCGTCAGCCTCCGGAAGCACAGCTACGGAAGCGGCTGATGTATGTACCCTGCCCTGGGTCTCTGTCTGCGGCACACGCTGTACACGGTGCACCCCCGACTCGTATTTCAGCACTCCGTACACACCGTCACCTATCACCTTGAAGACTATCTCCTTGAATCCTCCGGCTGCACCTTCCGACTGGTGTGTGACCTCCATTTTCCAGCCGCGCCTCTCTATATATTTGGAATACATGCGGAAAAGGTCGCCGGCGAAAATGGCCGCCTCGTCACCTCCTGTACCTCCGCGGATCTCCATTATGGCGTTCTTGCTGTCCTGAGGGTCCGCCGGGATCAGGAGCAGCTTGATATTCTGCTCCATATCAGGTATCTTCGGCTCTATCTCGGCTATCTCGTCCTTGGCCATCTCCCTGAGTTCCTCGTCCTTCTCATTGGCTATGATGTCTTTCGCAGCCTCATAGTCCTCCATCATCTTCTTGTATTCCTGCCCGGCCTTGATGATAGGCGCAAGCTCCTTGTATTCCTTGTTGAGCTGGACATATTTCTTCATGTCTGATATCACTTCAGGGTCAGACAACTGAGCCTGAAGCTGTTCGTATTTGTCCTGAAGTCCCAGGACCTTCTCCAAAAGTGTGTTCTCTGCCATAAATATCTTATCTTTAACAGACGGAATCCGCCGGATTCACCTTACTTAATTGCCTTGATATAGCATCTTCTCCTCATATACAGCTCGTGGTCACCGTATTTGTCCCAGACGAAAGATGCTGAATTGGTATCGATCTGAGGGTTCGTTATCGCCCACTTGACCCCGCACTCCCTGTAATGCCTTGCCATTATATTATGGAATATAGCGGACACCCCTGTATTCTGCCACTTCGGGGCGGCTCCGTTGATCATCAGGTCAATCGTGTCGAATTTCTTGAGGGCCCTCAGGAAATGTATCCAGCCGAAAGGGAACATGGAGCCTTTTGCCTTCTGCAGCGCGCCTGATATGCTCGGGAAGGAAATGCCGAAAGCCGCGATCTCATTGTTCTCGTCCAGGAGGAAGCAGCAGAGCCTCTTGTCCAGCAGGCCTATGGTCTGGTCAGCCTCTTCCGCGATCTCTTCGTCAGTGAAAGGGATGAAATTGTAGACTGCCTCGGAGAAACTGTCGTTGTATATCCTGAAGAACTCCTTCACCATCGCCTTGTCCTTCTTCAGGGAATCGATGTCACCCTCTGTCATCTTGTACCTGTCCTTGAGCCTCTCGGCAATGGCCACCATCTTGTCAGGCACAGGCTGATCAGCCCTGAGCTTGTACTGCACCCAGTCGCACTCCTTTTCGAACCCGAGGGCCGTAACCAGGTCATTGTAATACGGGTAGTTGTAAAGGCAGTTGAAAGGAGGGATGTTCTCATAGCCTTCCACAAGCATTCCCTGCTTGCCCAGGGTATTGTAGTACAGCGGGCCGTGGATCTCGGTCATTCCATGCTCCTTCGCCCAGGCCTCGGCTGTCCCGATCAGCAGGCGGGCCACCTCCAGGTCGTTCACGGTATCAAACCATCCGAACCGTGCCCGTTTCTTGCCGTAGCGCTCGTTGTACCTGGGGTTTATCATCCCGCATATACGGCCGACGACCTTCCCTCCGTCCTCCACCATCCACATCTTGTGCAGGCAGTAGCTCAGGGTAGATACACTCGTCAATGATTTCTTCTGGTCGGAATGCAGTGCGGGAACATACTGCGGACAATCCTTGTAAAGCTTGTCCGGGAAGGTGATAAATTTCTTGAGGTCTTTACTTGTCTTGACCTCAACTATCTTGTAATCAGCCATTGACGATAATTTTACAGTGTTTTTATCTGGATTTTGCAAATAATTCGCACGCAAAAATACGAAATATTACAATATAAGAAGCTGTTTTGGATTTTTTCAAAAATTTTTATTGCCTATCCGCATCATTACCCTGTAATTCACCGCCAGTGCCTTTGGAACCAGACAGGGCTTTTGGCAAGCCAGAAGCCTGTCCGTCTTGACCCCAGCCGCTGAAGCGGCAGCCCCTGTCAGGGGCATACGGCTCCGGCTTCCCAGGGCAGAGCTCCCTCACACAGAGGCATTCCTGTCCTGGTCCTCAGCTTTCAGCAGGGACGACAGTGCGGCCTGGGCGCATACGCATCCGAAGACTGCGGGGATATATGAGACAGTCCCGACGAGGGACTTCTTGTTGCGGTCGTCACATTCCTCGATAGCCGACCTGTCAGGCAGCTCTTCGGAGAACACAGCCTGGAATCCTTTCCGTATCCCCATACGCCTGAGTCTCTTGCGCACAACGAAAGCCAGGGGGCAGTTGAAAGTCTTGGATATGTCGGCCAGGCGGACCTTAGTGGCATCGGTCTTCGCCCCGGCACCCATAGAGGACACCATAGGTATACCGCGGTCCATGCAATACTTTATCAGGGCCATCTTGGGAGAGAGTGTGTCTATCGCATCCACCAGGAAGTCCAGACGGAATCCGCCCAGCACACTTTCGACAGAATCAGCTTCCAGATATTCCTTTATGACAGTGATGTCAAGTCCGGGATTTATATCCAGAAGCCTTTCCCTGAGCACATCGCACTTGGGCCGTCCGACAGTGGAGTCGAGGGCCAGGAGCTGGCGGTTCTTGTTGGTCACAGATACGCAGTCACTGTCCATGACCACCATATGGCCGACCCCGGCCCTGGCGATCATCTCGGCTGCATATCCGCCGACCCCGCCTGCACCTATCACTGCGACACAGGCCCCGGACAGCCTTTCAAGGCCGCTTTCGCCTATCAGCATTCCTGTACGTTCTTTCCAGTTTTCCATTGTTACCGTATCGTGTTTATAGGGCAGGCCGTCCGGCTAAGGACGACTCCCCGCCCAGTGATGGCAATGTCAGCGGGCAAGCCCTGGACGGCAGCTACAGGCCCTTGGCCTTGGCCTCGTCCCAGATGGCGTCCATTTCTTCGAGGGTCATATCGTGGAGATCGCGGCCCTGGCGTATGGTATGCTCTTCAAGATAAGTGAAACGCCTTTTGAATTTGGCGCAGGTGCGCTCCAGCGCGGTATCCGGATTGAGCCCGTAGAGACGCGCCGCGTTGACCACCGCGAAAAGGTAGTCCCCCAGCTCGCCTTCGGCCCTGTCATACGCCTCCTTCCTTTCCTGCTCCGTGGAGGCCTTCTCCACGCAGTCCAGCTCGGCCTGGTACTCCCCGAGCTCTTCCCTGACCTTGTCCCACACATCTTCCTTCTTCTCCCAGTCGAAGCCCACACCCCGGGCCTTGTCCTGCATACGGTACGCCTTCAGGAGCGGAGGGAGGGCGTCAGGGACGCCGGAAAGGATGCGCCTGTTGCCGTCCTTCTCCCTGGCCTTGAGCATCTCCCAGTTCTGCATGACCTGGGCCGAATTCTCCACCTGTACAGATGAGAACACGTGGGGATGGCGGTATATAAGCTTGTCGCACAGCAGATTGATGACATCCGCTATGTCAAACTGACCTTTCTCCTCCCCTATCTTGGAATAGAATATCACATGCAACAGTACATCGCCCAGCTCCTTGGAGATGTTCTTGCTGTCGTTCTTGAGGATTGCGTCACTGAGCTCATAGACCTCCTCAATAGTCTGCGGCCTCAGGGATTCAGATGTCTGTTCCCTGTCCCACGGGCACTTGACACGCAGCTCGTCCATTATGTCAAGGATGCGGCCGAATGCCTCCAGTTTTTCTTTTCTTGTATTCATATTTAACGTCAGTTCGACGAATTTATGTTTAACAATATTATCCTAAAAATCAATATTTTATCATTTATGACCGGAATCCGTCACACTGACGTTAAGGATTTCCGGGGGAAATCCTGTCTGTCCACCCCCAGTCGCCTGTCGGCGACAGCCC
>JADIMB010000009.1 GCA_017694995.1 Candidatus Cryptobacteroides faecavium
GGACCAAGTCATCACAGTTTACCTATACGTATATACTGATGCCGAAGAAGACCGGGACCTTCACTCTCCCTCAGGCTTCGGCGAAAGTCAAAGGCAAGGAGATTACATCTTCCCCGGTATCTGTGGAGGTCGTCTCCAGCTCTTCTTCAGGCGGGTCTTCCGTGTCCGGCCAGAGCGGCTCCCGTGCGGACAATGTGACCGGAATATCCGACGAGGACATTTTCCTCAGGCTGACACTGAGCGGGACCGACGTAGTGGTGGGAGAGCCTATAACCGCGACTCTGAAACTTTACCAGAGAGTGAACATCGCAGGGTTTGAGGACGCACGCTTCCCTACATTCAACGGGTTCTGGAGCCAGGAGGTGGAAGCCCCTACTAATATAGAGTTCAGCAGGGAGAGCTATGACAACAAGATATACAATTCAGCTGTCTTGAGGAAATATGTCCTCATCCCTCAGCAGACCGGCTCCATAACAATCGACCCGGCTGAACTTGTCTGCCTCCTGAACATCCGGGTATCTTCCGGCGGGACAAGCATATTTGACGGATTCTTCGATGATTACAGGACAATCCGGAAAAGAGTCACTTCATCCTCTTACAAGGTGAACGTCTCCCCGTTGCCGGCAGGTGCCCCGTCATCCTTCGGAGGAGGTGTCGGTGAGTTCAGCATATCTGCGAAGATGAGCAAGGATTCCCTTGCCACACATGAGGCTTCTTCTCTTATAGTGACAGTCTCCGGAAAAGGCAACGTCTCTCTCCTGGAGGCTCCCGAAGTGGATTTCCCGCCTGATTTCGAGGTGTATGACACCAAGGTCTCGGAAAACACATCAAAGGCTTCCGGCGGGACTTCCGGCAGCAAGGTCTATGAATTCCCGTTCATCCCTAGAAGCCATGGCGATTTTACAGTGGAACCGGTCAAATATTCATATTATGATGTCAATGCCGGGAGATATGTCACACTTTCTACGGACCCTATACACATTCATGTGAAGAAAGGCCGTTCTTCAGACCAGCAGTCCGCAGGGCAGACGGCATCTCTCCCATCCGTAAACAGACAGGGTGTCAAGAGTCTCGGGGAGGATGTCAGGTATATCCATACCAAACTTCCTGCGTTCTCGTCCAAGGGTGATTTCTTCGTGGACTCCGCCATGTTCTGGATACTTGCCGGAGCGGTGGTCCTGCTGGGCGCGGCTTTATGGGCCGTCCTGATGAGAATGGCAGCCAGAAGGGCTGACATTGCCGGTACAAAGACCAGGCGGGCGACAAAGATGGCCATGAAACGTCTTAAGGCGGCGGAGAATTATCTTGACCGGAATCTGTATTCCGCATTTTACGAAGAACTGCATAAGGCTGTGCTCGGATTCATTTCTGACAAGCTCAATATTTCCGTGGCTGATTTCTCGAAAGAGAAGATTGCCCAGACGCTTGCGTCTTATGGAGTCGGTGAGGGGCTTGTCACTGAGCTTGTGGGGATAATAGATGCGTGCGAGTTTGCCCGCTATTCCCCTGATGCCGGCCATGAGGCGATGAAGAAGCATTATCAGGAAGCACTTGAGGTAATATCTTCAATAGATTCAAGCATGAAGAACAAGAGAAAACATAATGCCGCGGGAACTGCCGTGACGGTCGTGATGCTTATGATGGCCGCGCCTTTTGCCGCATCTGCAGCTTCAGACAGCTATGTGGATTCCCTGTGGAATTCTGCGGCGCAGTCCTATGCGGACGGGGCCTGGGAGGACGCGCTGTCTGTCTATTTGTCGATTGACAAGCTGGGCCTTGAGTCTCCGTACCTGTACTGCAATATCGGGAATGCCTATTTCAAGTCATCGGATTATCCGCATGCCATACTTTATTATGAAAGGGCGCTCAAGCTTGACCCTTCCTGCTCTGATGCCAGGTACAATCTTCAGGTCGTTTCCGGGCAGATCCAGGACAAGATAGACCCTGTCCCTGAATTCCTTCTGAAGGAATGGACAAGGGCGGTATGCTACACACTTGATTCCGATGCATGGGCATGGCTTGCCATAGTGCTTCTGGCTGCATCCGTGGCAATGGGGCTTCTGTTCTTCCTTGCCTCGTCTTCCGCGGCCAGGAAGACAGGATTCGCTCTGGCGGTGGTGTTCATCCTGATGACTGTATCGTCGTTCTCGTTCTCGGTATGGCAGAAGAATGACTATATGAGGGCCGACAGCGCTATTGTGATGGTGCCGGTCACTTCGGTCAAGAGCTCTCCTTCGGAGGAGGTCTCGAAAGACCTTTTCATTTTACATGAGGGGACAAAGGTGACTATACTGGATTCCGTAGGCGACTGGCTGAACATCGAACTTGCTGACGGACGCCAGGGGTGGGTCGGGTCATCCGACCTTGAGGTGATCTAGGATGTCGGTGGCGCACATCGACTCCGTCCCGATATGCTCCGCGGCATCATCCCCGGCCTTTCCGTGGTACCAGACTGCGGCGATGGAAGCTTCAAGCGGGGTGTATCCTCTTGCGCACAGGCCGGTCAGCAGCCCGGCAAGGATATCCCCGCTTCCACCTTTCGCCATGCCGGGGTTTCCTGTCATGTTGAAATACAGCTTTCCGGAAGGAGGGCATATCATTGTATGTGGACCTTTGACCACTATTGTCGATGATATCGCGCAGGAGAGCCTTCTGGACAGGATTGTGGCTTCACGGCTGTCTTCCCAGATGAACGGATGGCAGCCGTTCTTCTTGCAGCCGGACTCTGCGCTGTCCGCCTCTATGACCCCGGCGGATATGGCGGATCTGAGAAGCCTGTCCAGTTCTCCCAGATGAGGGGTGAGCACAGAGTCCTCCGGGATGAGACCGAACAGTCCCGGATGCTCCGATATGATGTTGAGGGCATCTGCGTCCAGTACCGTCACCGGAGCGCCGCCGCGGCCCTGGACCTGTATACCTTTCTGCATTCCCTGTATCTGGGAGAGTGTGCTTTCAAGTGCTTTGACTGTCTTGCCGTCCTTGCCGATTCCGCATCCGATCCCGGCTGCCTTGTATGATTCCAGTCTGCCCGGTACTGTGGAGAATACGGGTTCCGGGTCGCATTCCACGATGGCGGACGGGCGGGTTATATGGATTATGCTCCTTTCCTGGAATGGCACATGTGCCGTCACAAGCCCGCAGCCAGACCTGAGAGCGCCTCCTACGGAGAGGACCGCCGCCCCCATCATGCCTGTGCACCCTGCTATCATGATGGCATGTCCGTATGTGCCTTTGTGTGAATCCTCCGGACGCTCTTTGCGCAGGCTCCGGACAAGCTCCGGCGTGACGCACAGATATTCTTCTCCTGCAGAGCGGAATTCTATTTCACTGATGCTGCTCATCTCATGCCCCTCCTGTGAGTTGCCCAAAGCACGATGCCTACAGATACAGATACATTCAGGGAGTGCTTGGTCCCGTACTGCGGGATTTCAAGGGAGAAATCCGATGCGTCTACTATGCTCTGGTCCACGCCGGAGACCTCGTTGCCGAAAATGAAGGCGTACTTTGTGCTTTCGTCCGCTTTGAACGACTCGAGGGACACCGAATCCACTGTCTGTTCCACACTCACTATTGTATATCCCTCTTCCCTGAGACGCCGCACCACCGGCATTGTCTCTTTTGAATATTCCCACTCCACGCTGAATTCCGCTCCCAGCGCTGATTTGTGGATCTCCGCGGAGGGAGGTGTGGCACATATTCCGCACAGGAAGATTTTCTCGGCCCTGAAAGAGTCTGCGGTCCTGAATGCTGAGCCTATGTTATGGGCGCTCCTTATATTGTCCAGGACGAGGACTATGCCGGATCCAGGCATTTCCTTGTACTCTTCCGGTGTGATCCTTCCCAGCTCTATGTTGAGCAGTTTCCTGTTTTTCATTCTTGTTTACCTTTGTTAGGGAAAAAGTTATCAACACAAAGATAGGGAAAATAAAAAATTGATTACTTTTGCTGAATATACAAAATTGACATCGTGTGTTTAAAATTGTCCATATGAAACATGATCTTCAGATTTTCAATCTAATCAAGAGCGAGAAAGAGAGGCAGACTGCAGGCATCGAGCTCATTGCTTCCGAGAACTATGTCAGCGACCAGGTGCTCTCGGCCCTTGGTTCGGTATGCACTAACAAATATGCGGAAGGGTATCCTGGAGCAAGGTATTATGGAGGCTGCGAGGTCGTCGACCAGATAGAGCAGCTCGCCATAGACAGGCTGTGTGAACTTTTCGAGGCGGAGTACGCGAATGTACAGCCGCATTCCGGTGCCCAGGCGAACATGGCGGTCATGATGGCCTGCCTGAAGCCGGGCGACACATTCATGGGGCTTGACCTCGCCCAGGGAGGGCATCTGACACACGGCTCTCCGGTGAATATGTCAGGGATTCTATATCATGCTGTCGCCTACGGGCTTGATAAAGTGACAGGGATGGTGGATTATGACAAGATGGAGCAGATAGCGCTCGAGACCAGGCCAAAGCTCATAATCGGAGGCGCCTCCGCGTATTCCAGGGAATGGAATTATGCCAGGATGAGGGAGATAGCAGACAAGGTGGGGGCACTCCTCATGGTGGATATGGCCCATACTGCCGGACTTATAGCAGCCGGCCTTCTCAGCAATCCTGTGAAATATGCCCACATCGTGACATCCACTACGCACAAGACCCTGCGCGGTCCACGCGGCGGTGTCATCCTGATGGGCAAGGATTTCGATAATCCATGGGGACTCACAACGCCTAAGGGTGCGGTCAAGAAAATGTCCCAGATCCTGAATTCAAGTGTATTCCCTGGTGTGCAGGGCGGCCCTCTGGAGCACTGTATCGCCGCGAAGGCCGTCTCTTTCTACGAGGCTCTGCAGCCTGAGTTCAAGGAGTACCAGAAGCAGGTGGTCGCCAATGCCGCAGCCATGGCCGAAGCGTTCTCTTCAAGAGGGTACAAGATAGTCTCTGGCGGTACTGACAACCATCTTATGCTTATTGACCTTCGGACCAAGTTCCCGGACCTGACAGGCAAAGTGGCGGAGAAGGAGCTTGTCAAGGCCGATATCACGGTTAACAAGAACATGGTACCGTTTGATACGAGATCGGCTTTCCAGACATCAGGAATCAGGGTCGGCACTCCTGCCATCACTTCCAGAGGACTTGTCGAGAAGGACATGGAGTATATAGTCAACCTTATTGATGCCGTCCTTACAAGTGCGTCCGCCCATATCGGGTATGTGACGGGCAAGACAGAAGAGGGCAGGGAAGAGCATGAGGCTGTCCTTGAGGAAGTAAGGAAGAAGGTACGCATGAAGATGAGCGGAATGCCTCTGAACAGATATTAGGAGGAGCAGCCGCTGATGATTTGACAGGCTCCGGGAATTGCCCGGGGCCTGTCTTCATATAAAGACAAAGCAAAAGGGATTCACTCCAATGGGCAAATCCCTTTTATCCTGTTGGCTTGCAATGGCATGAGTGCCGTCGCAAGCCTTATTGCAAGTCATGTTATTTCTCCGCCTCTTCCCTGATGGCAGCCTGCGCCGCGGCAAGACGGGCGATAGGGACACGGAACGGCGAGCAGGAGACGTAGTTCAGGCCGATCTTGTAGCAGAACTCTACTGAAGCCGGGTCTCCGCCGTGCTCCCCGCATATGCCGACCTTCAGGTCAGGGCGTGTGCTGCGTCCGCCTTTGACACCGATTTCTATGAGCTTTCCTACGGCTTTCTTGTCGATGGTCTGGAACGGGTCCGCATCGAGTATCTTGTTGCCGAGGTAGTCGCCCATGAAAGTGCCTACGTCATCGCGTGAGAATCCGAATGTCATCTGGGTCAGGTCGTTGGTGCCGAACGAGAAGAACTCTGCGGTACGGGCCATCCTGTCTGCGATGAGGGCGGCGCGAGGGATCTCTATCATCGTGCCGTACTTGTAGTCAATAGGCCTTCTGATGGTGGCGCCTTCCACTTCTGCCTTTACCCTGTCGCAGATAGCCTTCTGGAAGTTGAGCTCCCTGTCCGATATGGTCACCGGGATCATGATTTCAGGCATAGGATGAAGCCCTTCCTCGATAAGCTCTGCGGCGGCGGTGAAGATGGCCCTGAACTGTGTCTCCGAGATCATCGGGTAGGTGATGTGCAGACGCACTCCCCTGTGTCCCATCATAGGGTTGACCTCGTGGAGGGATTCACCTCTCTTTTCAATGTCCACTTCCGAGATTCCGAGCTCTTTTGCGAGCTCCTCCCTCTTTTCCGTGGTCTGAGGCACGAATTCATGCAGCGGCGGGTCGAGAAGACGGAATGTCACAGGTTTGCCGTCCATCACCCTCATTGTGCTCTTGACAGAAGCCTTGATGAACGGCTCGAGCTCTGCGAGTGCGCTGTGTCTCTCGTCATCTGTCCTGGAGAGGATCATCTTGCGCAGTTTCGCAAGCGGGGTCTCTGAGTTCTTCCCGTAGAACATATGTTCGATACGGAACAGTCCGATACCCTCTGCACCGAAACTGAGTGCCCTTTCGGCATCTTCAGGAGTGTCTGCGTTGGTCCTGACACCTAGTTTGCGGTATTTGTCCACCATATTCATGAATTCGATGAACCGCGGGTTCTCTGTGGCATCCATTGTGTCCACCGGAGTGCCGTAGACTATGCCCTTTGATCCGTTGAGGCTTATGACATCCCCTTCATGGAATTCTTTGTTGTTGAATCTTACGACCCTGTCCTCGAGGCTGATATGCATTGTGTCGCATCCTACGATACAGCATTTGCCCCATCCGCGGGCTACAAGTGCTGCGTGTGAGGTCATGCCTCCTCTGGCTGTGAGGATTCCGGCAGCAGCCCGCATGCCTTCAACGTCCTCAGGGGAGGTCTCCTCTCTTACAAGGATTGCTCTCTCTCCTTTTGCGTTGAGGTCCATCGCGTCTTCAGATGTGAACACTATTTTACCTACAGCTCCGCCCGGGCTGGCAGGAAGTCCTGTCGCTATGGCCTTTGCCTTTTTCTCTGAAGCCGGGTCCAGTATCGGGTGAAGAATCTCGTCGAGCTGGGACGGTGACACGCGCATCACGGCTGTCTTCTCGTCTATCATGCCTTCATGCACCATATCCATGGCCATGTTCAGCGCGGCGAGTCCTGTCCTCTTGCCGATACGGCACTGGAGCATCCACAGCTTGCCGTCCTGGATGGTGAACTCGATGTCCTGCATATCCTTGAAGTGGTCTTCAAGCAGCAGACGGATAGAGTCCAGTTCCTTATATACTTCAGGCATTGCCTTCTCGAGGGATTCGAGATTGGCGTTGTGCGGGTTCTTTGTGGCTTCGTTCAGAGGGTTCGGTGTGCGTATTCCTGCCACCACATCCTCTCCCTGGGCGTTGATCAGCCATTCTCCGTAGAATCTGTTGTCTCCGTTCGCCGGGTTCCTTGAGAATGCTACTCCGGTGGCGGAAGTGTTGCCCATGTTGCCGAATACCATCGACTGTACATTCACTGCTGTGCCCCAGTCGTCCGGGATGCCTTCGATCTTTCTGTATGCGATGGCGCGCTTGCCGTTCCATGACTTGAACACTCCTCCGATGCTTCCCCACAGCTGGGCCTGGGCCGAGTCAGGGAAATCCACTCCGAGCACATCCTTTACCTTGGCCTTGAACTGGTCGCACAGGTCCTTGAGCTCCTCGGCTGTGATGTCTGTGTCCGAAGCGTACCCTTTGGCCTTCTTCAGGTCTGCCATCATCCTGTCAAGCTGCTGGCGTATCCCCTGTCCGTCAGCCGGTTCTATACCTTCAGCCTTTTCCATCACGACATCGGAGTACATCATGATCAGACGGCGGTATGCGTCATAGACGAAGCGCGGGTTGCCGGTCTTCTTGATCATTCCCGGGATGGTCTCCGAGCAGAGTCCGATGTTGAGGATGGTGTCCATCATTCCAGGCATGGAGCTGCGTGCCCCTGAGCGGCAGCTCACCAGGAGAGGGTCGTTCTTGTCCCCGAATTTCTTCCCCATTATGGCTTCGGTGGCCTTAAGCGCCTCTGCCACTTCCTCTTTCAGGGCGTCGGTATATCCTCCGCACAGTTCATAGTATTCCGCGCAGCATTCGGTCGTAATGGTGAATCCTGCCGGAACAGGAATGCCGAGTCTGCACATTTCCGCCAGGTTGGCTCCTTTGCCTCCCAGAAGATTTCTCATAGATCCATCGCCTTCAGCGGTCTTGCCGCCGAAGCGATAGACTCTTTTTTTCTTGGTGTCCATAGATATGTGTTTGTGTTGTTGTTTAGAATTCAAAACTATCTCGCGAATTTACTAAAAATTTTTCATAATACGAGGCAATCTTTATAACAATCTGCTCGCAATGTCAGACAATTCACTTCGTTCCCCTTTTTTCAGGTTGACATGCTCGAAGAGCCGCTGTCCTGACATCTTCTCCCCGAGATGAGTCAGCCCGTTGGAATAGATGTCCAGATATGGCTGGTCGATCTGGAAAATATCCCCGGTGAACACCATCTTCGTCCCTTCCCCGGCCCTGGTGATTATAGTCTTCACCTCGTGCGGAGTGAGGTTCTGGGCTTCATCTATGATGAAATACACGTTCCCCAGGCTCCGTCCCCTTATGTAGGCAAGAGGGGAGATGAGCAGCTTCTCGTCATCCAGCATGGCGTCTATGCGGGTCGCCAGCCTGCTGCCCTGCTTGAAGCTGTTGCGGATGACATTGAGGTTGTCCATCAGGGGCTGGATGAACGGGCTCATCTTGCTTTTCTGGTCCCCGGGCAGAAAGCCTATCTCCTGGTTGCCTAGAACGACAGTAGGCCTTGACAGGATTATCTGGTCATAGTCCTTTTCCTGCTCCAGGGCGGCGGCGAGAGCCAGCAGGGTCTTCCCTGTGCCGGCCCCTCCGGTGAGCGACACAAGCCTTATCTCCGGGTTGAGGCATGCGTCCAGGGCGAATTTCTGCTCGTCGTTACGCGGCGAGATGCCGTATGCATGACGCTCTTTGACAAGTACTATCTTATGGCTGGAGACGCTGTACCTTGCACATGTGCAGAACGAGTTCTCCCCCTTTTCCCACCTGAACTTGTAAAGCTGGTTTGCCCGTGGCTCTTCAGGGGAGACATCCTTCCAGTCAATCCCGTCCTGCCCGTATGCCAGGCTCTGGATCTTGCCCTGGGGCATGTCTGTCACGATATGCACTTCGTTCTGCGTGTACTCCACCCTGGATTCCTCGATCCTGTCTGTCAGATAGTCCTGGGCTTCCATCCCGACGGCTTTGGCCTTCATCCTGAGGTTGATGTCCTTGGTCACCAGGGCTACGAACCTGTCCGGGTGCTGTGCCTTGACCCACATGGCAGTGGCCAGGATACGGTGGTCCTGTGTGTCATCCTGGAAACAGTTCCTGAGGCTGTCGGGAAACGGGTGGTAGAGCTCTACTTTAAGGTTGCCCAGATGCTTGCCTATAGGTACTCCGTCCTTGCCGAACATCCTGCGGTCCGAGAGCTTGTCTATCTCGCGCATGAAGCCCCTGGCGTTGAAGCTAAGGGCGTCGTTGCCTTTCTTGAACTTGTCCAGCTCTTCCAGGACCGCCACAGGTATGACGATATCGTTTTCCTGGAAATGCCGTATGGCCTTGTAGTCGTGCAGTATGATGTTTGTGTCCAGCACAAATATCTTGGGGAGTTTCCCCTTGGGCCCTTTTTCAGGGACATTGGCGTATTGTGTCATTATTATATGGTTTGTCTGGTTTCTCAGTCTTCTCCTTCCGGGGCCTGTCCGTTCAGCAGGGCCTCAAGTATTGAAAACACGTCAGGACGTCCGGTCTCTGATATGTCTATGCCTTTTCTGCCGGGGTCCGGATGCCCGAGAGGGTAGTATGCGATATCCTGCAGGAGCAGCTGGGAATCCACGTAGTCGTAGTCGCTGTCCCTGATCTGGATGATGACACCCGGCACTTCGGAGAAGAGAATGCGGATGCAGTCCTTCTCGCCATAGGCCGTCTCCAGCCCTTTCATGTCGACAGTGCAGCCTGTGTCCCTGCACATGTACTGGGCGGCAGCGGCAAGTCCGCCTCCCGAGACGGTGACTCCGCTGGTGACTATGCCGTCCTCCACGAGTTCCCGCAGGACTTCATAGCAGTCTATGAAATAGTCCGGGTCCTTGATGTCAGGGGCATTGTCCCCGTTGCGGCCGAACTTCTCCGAGAGCATGGAGCCTCCCAGCTTGAACGGACATGTGTCAAACGGTATGTATATCAGCCAGCTGCGGTTCTCGGGCAGAGCTGCGTCAGGGCATTTCCTTTTGCGGGACATTTTCCTGGCGGTGCCGGAGTATTCCGCATATTCCTCTGCGGCGTCCCTGCATCCTTCTTCTATGACGGGCTCCGGGTCATCGGCCGCTGCTGTGAAAATGTCCTCATGCCTGATCTCCAGGTCCTCGACATATATCCTGTTGCCTTGCCCCGACCGCTCCAGGGAATATCCCGTGATGCGCACTCCCAGGTCATACAGGTACTGGCTGGCCGCCTCTGCGGAGAAATAGAACGCCGCCATGTTGCCCACCGGGGCGCAGTCCCATTCCCATCTTATCCTGGCCTGTATGTCTTCCAGGGAGAAATGCCCTTCTTCCCATAATGTGCCTATCAGTGTCCTGGCGATAGCCAGACGGGTGAACGCGCCGGAAAACTCCACAGGTATGTCCCTTTTCCTGTGGACGGCATCCGAGAGACTGCCGATGTATTCCTTTATCCTGTCCTTGCTGTATACGGCCGATCCCGGGGAGGGGTCGGCAGGCTCGTCGACAATGGTCCGGCAGACTTCCTCCGCAGAGCAGGCGGTATCCCCGTATGGCATGCATTCGCTCATCATCTGGGCCGGAGTGGCGTCCATCCTGAGCCCGTCGATGATATATGCGGAATGCAAAATTGCGTCAATGTCTTCCATACTAAATGATAAACTTCGGTAAATTTAGTAAATTTGACGCCAATGTGTCAATACAAATTGGCACAAAAAATATGGGAGCAGTATGTTATCCTGCAGGAGTACAGTGTTTTGGGACTCTTGAAGGACTGAAATATTCAGAATGTGTCAAGGTCTGATGGGAAAGCTTATAAAAGGCAAGGGATACAGTGAGGAGGCTTACGGCGAAATGATAAAGGAGCTTTTCGTCCGGTTCCCCTCATTCCAGAAAATAGGTGCCGGGGCATATAAACCCGGACTGGACAGGATGGAATTCTTCGATTCGCTGGCGGGACATCCGCACCGGCGGTACAGGACTGTCCATATTGCAGGTACCAACGGCAAGGGGTCGGTCTCGAGCATGCTGGCTTCCGTACTTGCGGCGGAAGGCTTCAAGACAGGACTGTATACTTCTCCGCATATCATGGATTTCCGCGAGAGGATGCGCATAATAGACGGCTCCGGGAACGGTGCTGCAGCCGATTATATCACGAAAGAGGAGGTATGGGATTTCGTGGCGCGCTGGAGCGAGACTTTCGACCATCTGGAGATGTCGTTCTTTGAGATTACCACCGCCATGGCCTTCAGCTGGTTCGCCGACCGGGGGGTGGATGTGGCCGTGATAGAGACAGGCCTTGGAGGCAGGCTGGACAGTACCAATATCATTACTCCCGAGCTCAGTGTCATCACCAATATCGGGCTTGACCACTGCGACATGCTCGGGGAAACATTGCCTGAGATTGCCTTCGAGAAGGCCGGCATCATCAAGCCTGAGGTGCCGGTCGTGGTGGGGGAGAGCGACCCTGCAACGGACCCTGTCTTTGAACGTAAGGTCCTGTATTCCAATCTTTCCTCTCCTGTCTATATGGGGGACAGGACCAGAATCATGTCGCTGCTGACTTTCGCGGACAAGGTGACGCCTTCACTGTGGGACGGGCATGCGGAGATCCTAAGGGATATGGACCTGAAAGGGGAATACCAGGTGAAGAATCTCAGGACGGCGCTTGCTGCGCTGGATGTGCTCAAGGTGCCATGCGGCGATGGCAAGGTCGTGGACGCCATTGTCAATACGGCTGCCAGGACGGATTTCCACGGTCGCTGGGAGAAACTTTCCGATGACCCGTATGTGATATGCGACATAGGGCATAATGCACATGGGCTCAGGTATAATTTCCACCAGCTCTCCAGTATGCTTTCCGATGGCGTATGTACCTCATTGATAATAGTCTACGGCTCCGTGTCGGACAAGGACTACGAGTCTGTATTCCCTCTGATACCGGAGGATGCGTCAATCGTGTTCACCAGTGCTTCCGGCAGACGGGCCCTGCCTGCGGATACCCTGAAACAGAAATATGCGGATTTCTGCAGCTGGTCAGGACGCCCTGCCGGTGATGTCTGGTGCGCTCCTGCCGTAAAGGATGCGGTGGAATTGGCTATTGGCATTTACCGGTCAATGGCAGTCCGGCCGAGTGCACAGGGCGGCAGTGGAAGCCAGGCCGGGGAGGGTGGCCCGGGCCCTCTGATTTACATAGGCGGGAGCACATACGTAGTGTCCGAAGCCGTCAATATACTTCAATCTTATCAATGAAGAACCGGCAAGGCTGTCCTATGCCGTGGTGCCGGGACGGGCAGATTTTCGTGCCGTCTATGTCGGATATGAAGTGTCTGGTTGTGAAAGGGAAGCGCTATATGACAGGCGTTGTGTTATGCCAAATATATTGTATATTTATCCCGGCCTTTGGAACGGAATTGGATAGAGGCTATGCCAATTAATCGTTTCGGGATTATGGTGAAAATGTTTTTCAGAGTTGTGGCGGCTCTCCTTGTCTCGTTTGGACTGGTGCTGCCGGCATCTTCTGCATCGGCTTCGGCCCGGAAAACGCAGAGGGAGGACGGGCGTGGACATGTGCTTGTCTCATTGTGGAAAAAATATGAGTCGGTAAAAGATTCCGACCTTCCGGACAGGGAAACTGCTGTACTTGAGGATATCATCTCCACTGCAGAGAAGAAGCATCTGCCGTGGGATTTCTATGACGCATGGCGCGAATACAGGAACGTGGTGGTTTCCAGGGACTGGAAGAAGCGCGCATCGGTGGATTCCGCTATGGCTGAGTCGGTGAGGCGGTTTGATGAACCTGTAGTTTCCTGCAGACATCTCATGGACGATATGGGGGGATGGGTGCATCCTGATTCTCTGGCCGCTTTCGCTGTGCGGAATGCCGCAAGGCTCAAATCATCGCACAACCGCAGCTTCTACACTGAATTTTACAGTCCGGATCCATTCAGTTCCCGCCGTTTCTCGCTGCCTGAATCAGTCCGTGACTGCATATCGGATGACTATGAGTATGTCCTGTGGTCTGCCGCTTCTGGCTTGTACGGCGGTGGACAGTATAAATCACAGGATCTCCTTTCAGATTATATATCAGGCACATACCCGAATGGTGCCTACCTCGATTATCTCGTGGCGTCGAACTCAGGGAGAGACACTCGCAAGGCAGCTCTCGAGAATTTTATCCGGGAATATGAAGGACGGGCCGTGTCTCTGTTTGCCATGCAGAGCCTGTTGATGCAAAGGTTCAATGACCTTCAGTCAGACCAGGATGCAGACCCTGACGCCTTTCTTGCTTTGCGGAAGGACTGCGGGGATTTTGAAAAACTGCGGAAAAGCTTCACGGGCGGGGAAAAGAAAATAGCCGCGGACTGCAACGGCATCGAGACGCTTGTCAAGACTCTCGACGGTAAGTCCATGTATATTGAGGGTCATGGTGATACACTTTATGTGAAGCTCAGGAATCTTGACCGTTTCAACCTGTCTGTCAAGCCGGAGGGCAAGGACAGTACGGTATTCAGCGGTGAATTCAGCGTAGGTGAGGGCCGGTATTTTGTCTTTGATACTGCCAAGGTAGTATTGCCTGTACTGAACGACGGCAGCTATGATGTGGACTGCGAGTCCGGAGACGTGAGTGTATCCTCATCATATTGCCGGAACACTGTTTCCCTGGCTTACAGGAAAGGGAAGGAGGGGATCTTTGTCTATGCCGCTGACTACCGGAGCGGACGTCCTCTGGAGAAAGCCGATGTGGACATATATCTGAAAGATACTTTGGTATATTCTTTCAACGACTTGAAATTCAGTGGGTTTATACGTCTTGATATCGATTTCCCATGCGCGGACAGCATACGTAATGAGGTATACAGGATGGTCTGCTCATCCACAGACGGGAACGGCACAGTACACAGGTCCCCGGAGGTGGATTTCAGATTTCCATCCGAGCCGGATGGCCAGGAAGACACTTCTGATTATGTTTCCTGTATGCTGATGACGGACAGGGCTGCTTTCCGTGCAGGTGATACTGTGTCGTTCAAGGCAGTACTGTACGACAACGGATATGAGGTGCTCCCGGAGGGTGAGGCGGTGGATGTGTTCCTGCTTGGCCCTAATGATGAACATCTGGATTCCCTGTGCCTTCACACTAACGGGTTCGGGTCTGTCGCAGGTACATTCCATATTCCGGAGGACAGGCTGAACGGGGAATACTGCATAGAAGTGTATCATCATGGCAGCCTGGCGGATTCCCGCTACTTCGTAGTGGGTGAGATAGAACTGCCTACATTCGACCTTGTCTTCGACCCGTGCGATACCATATATTTCCCTGGTGACAGCATCACAGTGAGCGGAATACTCAGGAGCTATTCCGGCAGAAGGCTGTCCGACGCGGATGTGAGGTGGACTGTCACGGGTATGACTGCTGTCCCGTCTTCGGGCAGACTTGTTCCAGGAGAGGACGGGCGTTTCTCTTTCGGGTTCCGGGATACCACGGCGGCAGACAGATCCGCTTATTATAATATAAAGGTGAAAGTGACGGACATCACTGGGGAGACATACGAATTTTACGATTTCATAACTGCGGCCCCGAGATTTTCATTGTCAGTTCATTATGAGAATCCTGCCGAGGGGCGGTTTGTCCCGTTGGAGTATGCACCGTACGAAAGTATGACAGGCCACGGATATGCCATGACAGGGGATGATATGGCAATGATGACATTTTCTGTGATGAACGCCTCCATGAATAAAGTGAATTGTCCTGATGAGGTGTCTTACAATGTATATTTCGACGGAAAGTCTGTCATGTCCGGGAAAACTGCTCCGGGAGGTACTGCGGTGCTTGATTTTACTGGCATGCCGTCGGGGCTGTACCGCATGGTGGCGGAGGCTGAAGCATCAATGAAGCTTCCTGACGGGAAAGACTCTGTGCTTGTGAGCAGATATGTGTATGAGCTGGCCAGGGTCATGGACGGGGACACGAGCATAGGTTTCGATGCCAGGAACCTTTTCAGGAAGACAGGAGAAGGGGACTGCATCGGCTTCCAGATGGGAACGACTTCCGGTCCTGTATGGGCCGTAGTGGAGCTGTGGGGTGAATCCCCGCTTGTGCCTTTGCGTTCCGGGATTGTTTACCTGGACGGGGAGAAAGGGCGGGAAGGCTCTCTTGTTACGCTCGAGTATCCTTTTGACGAGTCGTACCCGGATAATGTGAGCCTGTCCGTATTCTATTTCAAGGACGGGACTGATTACAGGTACAGTGCCGATTATCACAGGCGCAGCGACGATACTAGGCTTCCTCTGAGCTTTTCTTCTTTCACGGACAGAGCCGGGACCGGAGAGAAGGTGACAGTGACGGTCGATGTGCCTCCTTTTACAGAAAGTGCTGTGGCTGTATTTGATGCGGCTTCGGAGAAAATCTTCTCCAATGCGCTGTATCCTGTATCCCGTATCTATGATACTCCGTATGTGTATACTTTCTCGCATACAGGTTTTGCCGTATGCCGGGGTATAATAGTCCGTGGGAATGCCGCGATGCTTGAGAAGTCCGCATATTCTCCGGCTTCCTGTCAAGTGGACGTTGCCGCATCAAGGGTTGAAAATGTGTCTGAGGATGCGTATGCAGGGAATGCCGGTACGGATGTGGAAATAAGGAAGGATTTTGACAATACTCTGGCTTTCATTCCTTTCCTCCGGTCGGGGCTGGATACAACTGTCACTTTCTCGTTCAATACCTCGGACAAGCTGTCCACTTATAAGGTGATGGTCTTCACTCATGACAGAAGCATGAGGAACAACGTACTTGATGGAGAAATACTTGTGACTGAACCTGTTGAGGTCTCTGTGACTGTACCAGGGTTCCTGCATGAAGGGGACAAGTATGTGATGAAAGCATCCGTTTCAAATAATTCTGACTCTGACTTGTCCGGGGTGCTCGAGATGTTTCTTTATGATACTGAGGATTATGAGGACGCAGTGCCTCTGATGGCCGCGAGCAGTCCTGTGTCCGTCAAGGCTGGGACTTCAGCGTCTGAAATCTTTCCGGTGGATATTATGTCCGGCAAGGAGGTCTGCGGTTTCAAGCTGGTGTTTGACTGTTCTGATGCCGGCCAGTCTGATGGGATTTTCGTTTCTGTTCCTGTGATTCCGGATGTGCAGTCCCTTACTGAGGCCCATTCTGCTGTGCTGCGTCATGGTATGGACCTGGATTCCCTTAAGTCTGAGCTTTCCGGGAAATTCTCCGGAGTGTCTCCTTTTGGGGCGGAGTCAAGGGAATATTCTCTTATAGATATGGTGAAGGATGCCGTGCCTGAAAAGAGCAGAGTCAGCGGGGACAATGCGGTGGCTCTTTCTGATGCTCTTTATGTCAGGATGCTTTCCGGATGTATAAGAAGCGCCGATGTAAAGCCTCTGACGGACAAGATACTCAGGTGCAGGAACAGTGACGGGGGATTCGGGTGGTTCTGCGGTATGGAGTCTTCATGCCAGGTCACAGCCCTACTCCTGGAGAGAGCGGCTGAAATAGCAAGGAGGACTCATGTGCAGGTGTTCGGGAAAGATGTCGAGGAAGCCGCCCTGATGTATCTTGACGCACATGTGTTTTCCGGTCTCGGGGATTCCGGATATGTGCCATGGTCGGGGATTTCACTGCCTGAGTATCTGTATGTGAGGTCAATGTATCCGGATGTGCCTGCCGTCTGCTCTGCCGGAGGAGAGCCTGTGTCAAAGTCCGGGCTTAAAGAGTTCAGCAAGGCTGTCAAGAGTTATCTGACAGCTCCTACGGGGGCTGCATTGTTTGACGGACGGCTTGTGGACAAGGCCAGGAGGGCCTCTGTGATAATGCATATTCTGGAGTATGCGGACCGGTACAGTAGCGGCACATGTGAGCTCTTGGATAGCTGGGGACTGAAGGGTTCTCTGCTCAAGAAGATTTCCAAGGTGCTTGACCAGGACATGGCTTCTGTAATGGGGCATGCAGTGGAACATGAGTCCGGAGGGGTGTATTTCCCTAATGCCGTAATGCCATTCCGCGGTCTGCTGGACAGTGAACTGTATGCCCATTCTCTCATATGCGATGCCCTTCAGGACTATGCCTCCATACAGGGAGAGTCATCGGACAGGGCTTCTTCCATTGCTGACGGAGTGCGGCTGTGGATGATGGTGCAGAAAGAGAGCCAGCAATGGGATGACGACCCTGCATTTGTGAGGGCCATTGCTTCTGTCCTGTCCGGATCTGCAGATGTCCTTTCCACTAAGATCGTGGTGCTGAGCAAGAAATATGAAAAGCCTTTCGATAAGATCAAGGCCTCCGGCAACGGCTTCAAGGTGGAGAAGAAGTTCTGCCGTGAAATTCATGCTGACGGAGGTCCTGTCCTTGAGGAACTTTGCGCTGGCGATACTCTTCATGTCGGGGACAAGATAATATGTCTTTACACTGTATGGAGTTCAGAGAACAGGAGTTTTGTCCGGCTGACGGTGCCGCGTTGTGCTTCTTTGCGTCCTGTGGACCAGATTTCCGGAATGACATGGCTGCCCTTCCGTCCTCTGTCCAAGACAGCAGGCACCGGCGGATCCGGGAATGCCCGAATGTGGAATCCGGCACCGGCTGGATATCGCAATGTACTGGCAGACAGGACAGAGTATTACTTTGACGTCTTTCCTGAAGAGACAACGGTCATAGAAGAGGAATTCTATGTGACCCAGAGCGGGGTGTTTACATCGGCTGTCCCTGAAGTGGAATGTGTCTATGCCCCGCACTATCGGGCCAACGGGGGATTTGAGTCTCCGGTGCCGGTCATGTAAGATGTTTTAAGGACCATCCCGCCATGGAACAGGTCTGACTGAAAGAATTCAGGAAGATTATACCTGGAAATTGTCCGTCATCATAAAACATTGAAAATAAGGTGTTTCCGTAAAACATTCAACTGCAGGTGTTCAAACCCGGCCGCGCATCATACAGACGCCTCCCGGAAAAGACGGGCATCCTTGAACTGCAGAGTTGATTTTGCGATAAAATACTGACTGTCAGGACAATATATCTTTAGTCGCTCTCCCGGTCCCGTTATCAGAAAGCGGACCGGGAGAATCACCTCGTAAATAATCAATTGACAGTCAATAAAATGTGTGTAATGTGACTTTGCCGGTGACGTGTCCCGTCCTTGTCCCTTTTCTTCCCCCCTCAATTACCTCCCAGGGAAAAATCATATAGCCAATAAAACACCTTTCAC
>JADIMB010000010.1 GCA_017694995.1 Candidatus Cryptobacteroides faecavium
AGGTCCAGATGCAGTATCGGATATTCGAGCCACTCCTTTTCCAGCCCATACACCGCCAGTCCCTCGAAAAGCTCCTTCTTCCCCTGGAAATACGCCTCCAGTGTACTGATGAGGAGGCTCTTGCCGAACCGTCTCGGACGGCTCAGGAAATAATACCTCCCCGTGGTGACAAGGCGGTACATCTGCTCCGTCTTGTCCACATACCAGTATCCGTCCCTGCGGAGTTTCTCGAAATTCTGGATCCCTACCGGATATAACTTACCCATTATCGTTCCCTGTTTTTATTCCAACCTCATAAGTACGAATTAATTCGCTGATAACATAATGACAGTCCGACTTCTCTAAAGCCAAAAATACATCATTCCGGCAGTCTCTCACAGTGGAAGGTCAGCCTGCCCGATACGCCTCAGGAAACGGCTCCAGTCCATCCGCCCGGTATAAGGGTCCCGGGAGAAAAGTATCCTGGTGGCGATGCCGGTGATGTACTCCTCCGGGACGAAACCGAAATAGCGGCTGTCGCGGGAGTTCAGGACATTGTCACCCCCGAAAAAACAATAGTCTTTCCGGAATTCATACTCCGAGACTTCAGCACCGCCGATATAGACCTTCCCGTCCCTTGTCTCAGGGAGCTGCCCGGTCTCGAATTCTATGATTTTGCTGTAAAGGGCTACAGAGGAAGTGTCTATCGCCACCCTCCCGCCCTCGCGCGGCACATACAGCGGTCCGAAATCGCGGATGGTCCAGCCGTATTCCGGCCTGAACGGCATGGCAGGCAGGTACACGCCCTGCGCTTCGAGGAGATGGTCCGGAGTGTCCGAAAGCGTACTCTGCATCATGGCGGAGCCTATGGTCATGCCAGGGTAGCGGCTGTTCCTGTAGTACCCGTCCACGATACTGACAGTGTCCCCCGGGCAGCCGATGCAGCGCTTGGCATAGACATAGTTTATCCGGAACTCTATCCTGTCCCCGTCGCGGCCGTAAGGGTAGTTGAACACCGCCACATCCCCGGGACGGATTTTTCTCAGTCCGGGCATCCTGAAGGACTCCATCACAGGGTCGGAGAAGTCATACTTCGTGTAGATCCTTGCACCCATGAGCAGTTTGTTCACGAATACATGGTCCCCCGTGCGGAGTGTAGGCTCCATCGACACCCCTCCGATACGGAACTGGTCGCACACGAAAACCGGCAGCAGGGCCGCGACGACCACCAGGGCCGCCAGGGTCACGACTGTGATGTAAATCACCTTGAATATCCTTTCCTTCACCTTCATGTTTGTCTTAACGCTAGTCCGGCGAATTTATCAAATGTAAATAATTATCACGTTTTTTGCAGGATAAATATAGTGCTTTTCGACATAAATTTTATGAGAGGAAGCCCGATGGCAAACTTAAAGGTGACCTTGCGTAGATGAGAGAGGGCATTGTTTCCTTTCATACAGGACTGTTTTACACAACGTCCATATCGGCTCACTATATAGTGGATTGCCAACAATTTTAATAAAACCTTTATTGTCAAGCAAAAATGTATTGTATTCTATCTCATTCGGGATGGAATTATTTGTTGACTTAAATTCATGATTTGCATCCACATATACAGGATATGGGAAAGAAGATTTTAAAAAAGATAAAACATCTTTTAGTTCATCAGGCCTAGGAGAAAATATAAATATAACATTACAACCAAGCAAAGAACAAGTATCAATAATCTCTTCCCAAAAACCAAAAGTTCTTACATGACATTTATTACAGAAAGACGAATCTATGTATGAAAGTAGAATATAATCATTATTGATAACAAATGTATTATTTTTTATTTCACCATTTTCAACATATAACATATCTTGTGGAAACTCTATTTTTTCTCCGTATATTTTTTTTAATTCCCTTTTTTCGTGATTGTTTTCACATGACACGAATATCAAGATAATTAGAACAATATAAATTATTTTTTTTCATAACTTGTAGGATAAATACATATAAGTACTATTTGCAGATTCTTCTACAGTGTATAGTCTATCCTCTTCGTCATTTATATAAAAACAAAGTATTCGATGTCCTTTAATCAAATAATGACGCAGCGGTGTGCAATCCCATGCATATTTGAATATATGGGATTCATTCAAGCCAGAAGTCTGTATCAAATCATATAAAAGATAAAAACCATTCTGTCTTGCACATCCTGATACAAAACCTCTCTCTCTTTCGGGGATCGCTTTGACGAAATTTGCTTTAAACAAGTCCACATATTCTACTGAGACCTGGGGATACTTCCAGAATACATGATCCACGGTTCTCCTATTTATGTCGATTATATCGAACCCTACAGCATAATGAAAGACATTAAGGGCCTTTTCTCCATCAGGCGAGAGATACATCTGGCCTTGATAGGCAGTCTGCCTTGAATAGTCATGGTCAGGATATTTGACCTCGTCATCAACAGGATAGTCTCCAAAAAAAGCAGGGACACAGTCCCGTGAATACACACCATACATTTTTTCTGCCACAGGCTGCGGAAAAGCAGGGATCGACATACTTTGTCCATTCCCTAAATACAAGCCTTTTATGCCATCAAAGACACAAGCCGGCATATGGACAAGATTGTGTCTTAAAGAATTGAAAGGATACACAAAGATCTTATCAGGGTCGATATTTACGAACAAAGAGTCATTGTATATCTGAATACTATTTATATGGACCGCTTCTCCATAAGCGCGGCCTTTTTTTAAGAATGCATATTGGGTTTGGGTTTGTTCGTCATATACAAAAATTTGGTTCTCACCCATATAACTATTATATGTAATCCATAATGAGTCATGATATATCAAAGAAAACGGTTCAAAAAGGACTCCATTGCAAATCGTGTCACATAAAGCTATCTTCACGGGATCTGCAAAATCATTGGCTATTATGGAAAGAGTAGATTGTCTATGTGAACAAGCCGAAAAGATTACAACAAATAATATAAAAATGAGTGTCTTTATAATTCTCATATTAACAATAGGTGACTATTATAAATATTTGATATTTTGTGCTTGTAGATGAAAAAACACTCTTCTTTGGAAAAGCAGAATTCAATACAAAGAAGAGTGTCTTTTGTTGTTATGTAAATTCTTCAATTATGATAAAATCATTTGTGGTCTCATCAGTCTCTTTGATACCATGTACCAGATATTGAAGCTCCTTTAAAAGATACTGTACCAGAGAAACATTGATATTGCCCCCCATTGCAACCAAAATATTTCTCCATAAAATCTCCAATGTTTTCAACTTCAGTCAAAGCCTCGACATTAGCACTAAATAAATCATCCATCTTTTTTTTCGTTATTTACGTAAACGACAATAGAAACCGCTGTGGCTACCATAATTGTTCCTACCACAAAAGCCAATTTGTATGTACATATCGCATTCTCCACGAACGAAATTCGATTTATATGTAAAGATATATCATTAATCGGAGTGTCGTATGATTCCGGTCAGCAGAGCCGTTCCAGCTCCACGGACACTTCCCGGCGCAGGTCCTGCATCGTACGGTTCTTCGGGTTCACCGGCATCTCCAGGATACGCCTCCCGACGGACACCGCCTCGGCATCCATCCCGCGCCCCTCATACATCCGCATCAGCAGGACAAGCGGATAGAGGCGGCACGGGACCATGTAATGGGCGGTCATATATTCGTCCCGTGCGGCATCATACCGTCCCAGGACCTCATGGCACTTCCCGATGATATTGTGGAACATAGGGTCGGAGGAGATGCGTGCACCTTCCGACAGGACAGCGATACTCTCCTCATGTCGTCCCTCCTTGTGCAGCGCGTAGCCGTAGTCATACAGGTAGCGGAAATTCCACCGCATGGCCGGATAAAGAGGGGACAGTTCCTCCAGGGCCTCCTCATACAGTTCCATCCCCGACCACTGCCTGGCGGCCTTCCATCCCTTTTCCGCATCTTCTCTCTGTTTCACATCGTCCGAAATGGAGCAGGACACGGCTATGAGTACGGCTGTGACAGCGGCAGCCGCAGCAGAGGAAACGACTGCCCCGGCCCGGGAAGGCCTCCCGGTCCCGGACGGGGGAGACACACTGGATATCCCTAGCAGGACGGCAATGCATGAGGCCATCTCAGGTATACTCAGCGGATAAGAGAAGAATGCGAACACAGCGGCAGCGGCCAGCCCGTATGCAAACACGCTGCGTCCCCTCAGGAGCCGGACCAGAGCCGCAGCCCCGGCCGCGATGCCAAGCAACATTCCCGGTATCCCGGTCTCCATCCCGATTTTCAGGTATTCGTTGAATGCAAATTCAGGACATCCTGCCACCTTTATCACAGTTTCCGGTCTGTCCCCCTCTCTGAAATATGCCTCCTGGGCCCTCCCGTAAGCACCAAGCGCTGTCCCTGGACCTGTTCCGGTCAACGGGGCTGCCGCTATGGCCCTTGCCTCGATATGCCAGATGTGGATACGCCCCGAAGCAGAATCTTTCTTCAGCAGGAACGCCCCCGCAGCCAATGCCACGGCTACGGCCATGCAACCGGCTGCCACTCCTTTATGGCTTCTGGTCCACTTCAAGGCGGATGTCTCACGGGAAAGGGCCAGAGCCAGGGCCACGGCCAGCGCAAGCCAGCCGGCACGGCTCATGGTCGCAGGAAGGACCACCATACCGGACACCACAGCCGCCACACCAAGGCACAGCGGGATGAAACGCAGAAGTATCCATCTGAGATACAGGCTTTTCGACAGCCGTCTAACCTTTATTGTCTTCAGTCCGCGGAAAAAAGGAAGGCTGAGCATATCCCATATCCTCCTGTGCTTTATCAGGTAACCGGCAGCTACGGCAGTCATCATGGCTACAAACCCGCCGTATGGTCCGGGATTGGAGAAACTGCCTGTCATACCGAACACTGCGTGACCTGACGGCGTATGTCCGAAGACCTGGGAAAGCCCTGTGACAGATTCCGTGACGCCCCACAGACACATGGCGGAAAATGCAAGTATGGACGGGAGACCGCTGTTGAAACTGAAAAAAATCTTGGCGCAGAAATACCAGACGGCATACCTGAACGCATTTTCCAGCGCCACAGCCGAGACAGCCTGTCCGCTACGCATTCCGGAGATGCAGTAAAGGGCGCACAAGACCCCCAGCAGAGCATCCACCGCTCCCCATCGTACCGTGATTATTTGCCTCTGGTGTACCATCCCTGAAATTCCGGTCTGCAAATATACATCAGAAAAGAATCTTCTGTACCATTCCTGCCGCGTAATCCACCTGCACAATATGCCTGGCATAGTATGGCAGAAGAAAATTGTCTTTCCCTGAAAATAGTTTACCTTTGTCTGTAATTCATGGGTCGCCTTCCCGGCTATATTCTCCGGTCAACCTTTGAACGGGAAAAAAAGTAAACTATTATGGTACATAATGTGAAATGCCAGCTGTTCGCTGCCGCTCTCATGGTCTGTGCGTGCGCACAGAAGCAGGATGGAAATGACATCATCGTAATGCAGGATGCCGGACCGGCATCGGATTTCGTCGGCCAGGTGCGGTCGGTACGGCTGATCCCGCTCGGGAATCCTTCATTTCACCAGAGTCCCGGACGGGACAGGAGACAGGTTCACTTTCAGCGTACCGCCGTCCACCACGTCAGCGAACGGAAGCTGGACGGTGCCGAGCGGCTTACCGTCAAGTTCAAGTGACTGGATATAGAGGTTTTCCGGAGTGTTGCCGGATGTCTCGATGACGAATTCCCTGCCTGGATAATAGTCTCTGTTCAGCTTTATGGTGACCTTGTCGAACAGAGGGCTGCCCACCTGGAATGACGGGTCCGGAGCCGTAAGGCCTTTCACATCGAACAGCCCCATGGCTGCCATCACATACCATGCACCGAGCTGCCCCTGGTCCTCGTCCTGCCCGTAGCCGTAACCGTGGATGCCTTCCGTGCCGTAGAACTCGTTGCAGATGGTCCTCATCCACTTCTGTGACAGCCACGGCTTTCCGGAGAAATTGAACAGTCCGGAAATGTGGAGGTTCGGCTGGTTGCCGTGGTTGTAATATGTATGCAGTCCGGAAAATGCATTTACTGTGGTGCCTCCGCCGAATACATTTGCCCGGGAGATGACGAAGGTGCTGTCAAGCCTGCTGTTGAACTCGTCGCTGCCCACCATGTCCACGAGCTGGTCTATGTGGTGAGGGACATAGTAGGTGTACTGCACCGCATTGCCCTCCTGGAAGCCGATCCACGGGGCGAACGGGTCGAAATCCTTTATGAACTCCCCGTCCATGCCGCGCGGACGCATCAGCTTGGTCTGCGGGTCGAAGACAAGCTTCCAGCCCTCGGAGAGTCTTGACAGCAACTGATAGTCCGACTCCTTGCCGAGAGCCTTGGCCATCTGCGCCACAGCATAAGAGCTGAAGCTGTATTCAAGGGTATGGGACACGGAGAAATTGGACCCTTCAGGAGTGGTGCCCGGAGTGAGGTCGGCAGAATACGGGGAATACCCGCGCTCCACGAAAGCGGCCACGTCCATCTTGCCGGCTCCTGCGATACGCCCTTCCCCGCAGATTTCATTCTTCAGCGCCGCCTCATATCCTGTCTCGACATCGAAATCGCGAATACCGCAGTTGTATGCGGCAGCTATCGCAAGTCCCACCATATTGGTGCCGACTCCGGAGACGTACCTGCTGCATGCTATGCCGTCACCGAGCCATCCGGCGTCCTTGTAGACCAGGAGCTGGCTGGAAATCCAGTCAGAATAATACTCAGGCCACGCCAGGGCCCAGAGCTGTGTGAGGTTCCAGTAGCCGCCCCAGATGGCGTCCGTATTGTAGTGGCTGTGGAGAGGCTTCCCGTCAGAGCCCAGCGGGATCTGCCCCACAGTGCCGTCGTTCTTCGGGTAGGCGCCGTTCACATCGCTGGCGAGCCCGCGTCCGAGCAGCGCGTGGAAAAGTCCTGTATAGAATTTCACACGGTCCTGCTCCAGTCCTCCCTCTACACGGATGCGCCCGAGGGCTTCTTCCCAGTCATGGAAGGCCTGCGCATGAGCCTTGTCGAAGTCAAGGCCCGAAGCCTCCGTCTCCATGTTCAGACGCGCGTTTTCAACAGACGTATAGGAAAGGCCTATCTTCACATTGACATCGTGTTTCTCCCTGGTGTCAAAGGTGAAGTACATCCCTGCTCCTGCCCCGCCGCGGACAGACTCTCCCGGGAACTGCTCCGCCCCTGTGAATGTCCCGTACGAGACAGGCTCCGCATCGAGCACAGCGCTGAAATACATGGTCACGGTAGCGCCTTTCTGGTAGATATCGACATACGCAGGCTCGGTGACCACCCAGCCTTCCACACGGCCGTCACTGTAGGACACATGAGAGTCCTTGACACTGCCGCTTTCACCCATGCGCGTACCGATGTTGAAGATAAGGTTGGACTTCTCGGAAGCAGGGAACGTATAACGGTGGAACCCGACACGCTTTGTGGCAGTCAGTTCCGCCTTCACACCGTAATCTTTCAGCAGCACGGAATAATATCCCGGGTGCGCCACCTCGTCTTTCTTGTCGAAGCCGGAACGGTAGCCGCTTGACGGGTCGTCCTTCTCTCCCGGGACAGTCCGCACCTCCCCCACAGTCGGGGCAAGCACTATCCCGCCCACCTGGAACTCGTGGAAATTCGCGAAACCCTCGATAGAGGTGTGCCTGGCATCGTACCCCACAGCCTCCCATCCGCTCGGATTCCCGAGATGGCCGTCCGTAGTCGGAGCGAGCTTCGCCATGCCGAAAGGCACAGCGGCCGGTGTGAAGAAGAACCATCGTGAGTGTGCCGTACCTATGAACGGGTCTACATAGTCCGCCAGGGATTCACGTGAAGAGACACACCCTGACAACACGGCTGAAGCAGCAGCCGCCAAAATAATCTTTCCGATTTTTCCCATATTCTGTTTTTTATGATGATTCCGTAAACAGGGTCAAATATAATAAAAAACATATTATGTCAATAATAAATATGTATATACATACAGAAATTTTTATTGGCTAAC
>JADIMB010000011.1 GCA_017694995.1 Candidatus Cryptobacteroides faecavium
GATGGCAGCTGCCCTGCCGGCTCCTCCGCATCCAGCCACAAGGGCATAAGGGACATGCCCGAATGCTCCGTATATGGCATCCTGTATGTTCCCTGATGTGATCCCTGCATCTGGAAGGACTGCGCCGGCAATGCTCCTGACGATGCCTATGTAGTCTGAATTGTATGCGTGTATTCTGCCCTCCTCCTTGACCAGCAGGTTTGTCGCGCCGATTTTCCTGCATACCGGATCAATGATATCCGCCTTCCGGAAGGCTTCTTCCTTGAAAGGTGCCGTGACGTTCACTCCGTCGTACCCGTCAATGAATTTCCTGAATGCCGATCCGAAGTCAGGTTCTTCTATAAGGTCGTAGGCATATCTGCCTTGATATGCGGCACCGAACAGCAGGGGGCTCAAAGAGCCCTTCACCGGGAATCCTATGAGTCCGAATTTTTTCATGCTCTGGAGGAATTGCGCTGCCGTACTGCCTCGAAAAGCAGGATTGCAGCCGAGACTGAAACGTTGAGGGAGTCAAGCTGTCCGAGCATCGGGATCCTGATGTGTGCGTCCGCCGCCTGTCTCCATGTGTCTGAAAGGCCTGTGGCCTCGGTGCCCATCACAATGGCCACCCCGCTGCGCATGTCAGTGTCATAATAGGGTTCAGAGTCCTGGAGCTGCGCAGTGAGAATCCTGATGCCATGTGCTTTAAGCCATTTCACTGTATCTCCGGAGGAGGCAGCGGCGACCTGCCTGGAGAACACGGCCCCGATGCTTGCGCGGATGAGGTTGGGGTTGTAGAGGTCCGTCAGAGGGTCGCAGATGATCACCGCATCCGCACCGGCTGCATCTGCGCTGCGGAGCACGGCCCCGAGATTGCCCGGCTTCTCCACGCTCTCGAGTACGGCAATAAGCGGGTTCTCTCTGAGAATCAGACTGTCCAGTGTCCTGTCCCGGTACTCGACCTCGGCTATGACTCCTTCTGTGCCACCCCGGTAGGCTGCTTTCTCGTATAATGCGGCAGGTATTTCCACCAGGATGGTTTCCGGGTCCTGTGCCCCTGCCGTTGCAGCCGGGCCGGAGAGGCTCATCTTGTCCAGAAGCGCCTGCAGGTCTTTCTCAGGGCATATCTCCCTGCATACGAAAAGCGTCCTCACCCGGAATCCCGCATCTATGCAGTGCCCGAGCTCCCTGCGGCCTTCCACCACGAAAAGACGCTTCTCGCGCCTTGCCCTGGATTTCTCCTGCAGCGCGAGAAGCTCTTTTATCTTCGGGTTCTGTGCCGATGTGACTGTTTCCGTCCTCATGTCACCGGAATTTCATACGTCTTTCCCGCCAGCCTTTATTCCACTGCCTTCGGCCTCATCTGCGGGAAGAACAGCACGTCCTGGATAGTAGGGGAGTTGGTCATGAACATTGTCAGGCGGTCTATGCCCATACCCATCCCGGATGTAGGAGGCATCCCGTATTCAAGAGCACGCACGAAGTCCATGTCTATGTACATGGCCTCGTCGTCCCCGTGCTCCCTCTGCCTGAGCTGGTCCTGGAACCTCTCCAGCTGGTCGATAGGGTCGTTCAGCTCGCTGTACGCGTTGGCCAGTTCCTTGCCGCAGACGAAAAGCTCGAAGCGCTCGGTGAGGTCCGGGTTGCTGCGGTGCCTCTTGGTAAGAGGCGACATGGAGACAGGGTAGTCCGTGATGAATGTAGGCTGCACAAGGTGCTTCTCGCAGTATTCGCCGAAGATGGCGTCGATAAGCTTGCCTTCACCCATCTCCTTGGTTACAGGCACATTGAGCCTGTCGCATGTCTCCCTCAGCTGCTTTTCATCCATTCCGGCTACATCCACTCCCGCATATTCCTTTATGGCCTCGAGCATCGGGAGTCTCCTGTAAGGCGGCCTGAAGTCCACCTTCTGCTCCCCGATGGTCACCTCCGTAGTCCCGTGCAGGGTCGTCGCAATCTTCTCCAGCATCTTTTCCACGAACTCCATCATCCAGATGTAGTCCTTGTATGCCACATAGATCTCCATGCAGGTGAACTCCGGGTTGTGGGTCTTGTCCATCCCCTCGTTGCGGAAGTCCTTGGCGAACTCATATACCCCTGAATATCCGCCTACTATCAGACGTTTCAGGTAAAGCTCGTTGGCTATACGGAGATAGAGGTCGATGTCGAGTGCGTTGTGATGCGTTATGAACGGACGTGCCGTGGCCCCTCCCGGTATCGACTGGAGGATAGGTGTCTCGACTTCCAGGCAGCCGGCCGCGTTGAAGTACTCGCGCATCGTGGCTATGATCTTGCTCCTCATCATGAAAGTCTGGCGCACCTGCGGGTTCACGATCAGGTCCACATACCTCTGCCTGTATTTCAGCTCCGGGTCGGTGAAAGCGTCATAGACCTCCCCGTCCTTCTCCTTGACGATAGGCAGCACGCGGAGGGACTTGCTGAGCACTGTCAGCTCCTTCGCATGGACTGAAAGCTGCCCGGTCTGGGTGATGAACGCGTATCCCTTTATACCTATTATATCCCCTATGTCGAGGAGCTTCTTGAACACAGTGTTGTACATGGTCTTGTCCTCTTCAGGGCAGATCTCGTCGCGCTTTATGTAGACCTGGATCCTCCCCGTCTCGTCCTGCAGCTCGATGAATGAGGCCGCCCCCATGATCCTGCGGGACATTATCCTTCCGGCGATCACCACATCTGACAGATTCTCTTTCTGCGGGTCATATTCGTCCTTTATTTTCTGTGCTGTGGCATTTACAGGGTAAAGTGCTGCAGGATAAGGGTCTATGCCCAATTCCCTGAGCTTTGTCAGAGCTTCTCTCCTGTTCCTTTCCTGTTCGTTCAAGTCCAAGTTTTCCATAATGTATGT
>JADIMB010000012.1 GCA_017694995.1 Candidatus Cryptobacteroides faecavium
ATACTATATGCACAATTTCGAGATGATCCCCTATGATATTTTCGGTGATGATGTGCGTCCGGACAGGACGGCTGTCGGCTATACTGAAGACGGCAGGGTGATTCTGTTTATCTGTGACGGGCGCTGCGAAAAGAGTGACGGGGCGCTGCTCACAGAGCTTGCGATGATCATGAAAGGTCTCGGGTGCACCTATGCGGTCAATTATGACGGCGGCGGGTCCACCCGTATGATTGTCGGTTCGGAGAATATGAATGATGTTACTGCGGAAGCCAGCCGTCAGGTGTGGTCGTCGATAGGGTTTTACAGGAAATAATTTAAATTGTTGGTAGTGTTGTTCGCGGGGCCTGCCGGGTATGATGCCGGCCGGTCCCGCAATTCGTTTCGTGGTGGAGCCATGACCTCTGCTTACCTGATGCCGAAATATTCCTTGTATCTGTCGAAAAGGTGCCCGGCCTGGAGATAAGCCGACTGCGGGCTCATGAAATGGGAGAACTCGAAAGTGATGGCCTTGTCGTATCCGCATCTTTTCGCCGCCTCGAGCTTCATCCTCAGCTTGTCGAACTTTATCGGGAGGAAGTTTATCGGCATGTCACGGTCGAATGTCTCCGCGTTTGTCCAGCACTGCATCCCGTACTTGTCGGCCAGTCTTTTGTTCACGGTGAAGAACGCGTCCAGCTCGTCATAGTCTATGTGCCCGTCCTGGAATGCGCATGCGTCAACTACATCGTGTATCCCGTCGAATATCTCGTCCCATTCCCTTTCGTGCTCGGCCACTGACACCGCCTGGTCATTGGTCAGCTTCCCGGTGCCCATGATGGCTTTCTTGCCGTCTATCCAAGGGGATATGAATGTAGGGAGTCCTCCGGATACATCCTTGCATTGCTTCCCCATCGCGTGGAAACCCTCAATGGCCCCTTTGGTCTTGCGGCTGATTTCCCCGCTTATGTACCATCCTCCGAAGCTGGTGTACTTCTCCCCGTACATCTTCCATACCTCATCGATCACGTATTTGTTGTCTTCTATCTCCTGCGACAGGTCTCCTGTGTCCCAGTATTTGCCTGAGTCGTAAAGTCCGAACCAGAATTTCATGCCGTATTTCTGCGCGAGCCTGAGGAACATGTCAATCAGGTCCACGGACGGCATGTAGCATCCTTTCTTCAGGAGGTGCGGGGACGGGTATGTTATGAACTTCCTGTATCCTGACCTTATCACTATGACCGTGTCTATCCCGATGGATTTCATGTGTCTGAAATCAGCGTCCCACTCTTTCTCGCCCCAGTTCTGGTGGGGGATGTCATGCGAGATCTCGTCAAGGAATGTGCCTGTGATCTTCAGACCTTCTGCTTTAGGTACAATAAGATTACCTGTGGATGCAGAGGCTCCGGCGGTGTTCCTGCGGCCAATCCCGGTTGCGGCCGGCGCGATGATTCCCGGGACGGTGACAGCGGCTGCTGCAGCTGCGGTCTTTTTGATGAAAGTTCTTCTTCCAATATGAATGTCTGTCATGATAAAATAATTTATTAATAATCGTAAATATAAGAAATAATTTTATGTGTTAATAATTTTGTAATAAAAATAATAAATAAAATAGATTGTTTTATTGAATAATATGTTTATATTTGCTGGCGTGTTGTATTATAAATATTGGATATATTAATTCCATTTATAAAATTGTACTATGAATTTTAATCTGAAAGAAAAATTTTTCACGAAAATAGCGGTGGCCGTTTCCGTGGGAATGCTTTCCGCTGCAGGCTGTCCGGCAGGAGCTGCCGGTATGCAGACTGCCGGTTTTGATGCTGCTGTCCAGGAGCCCGTCCGGTTCGAAGGCGTGGTGATTGACGAGAACAGGATTCCTCTTGCAGGGGCTAGTGTGGCGGTCGCCGATGACCTGTCTGTCGGGACTATTACTGACGTGGACGGGAAATTCTCCATATCGGTTCCGCATGGGACGGTCCTGGTGGTTTCCTTTACCGGGTACAAAGACGCATCGGTGGAGGCAGGGGACCAGGGATTTATGGAGATCCAGCTTATTCCTGACGCCCAGGTGCTCAAGGAAGTGGTAGTGACTGCCCTCGGAATATCGAGGGAGACTAAGTCTCTCGGGTATGCAATGCAGGAAATCGAGGCCGACGGCCTTCAGGACAACAAGGCGGTCAGTGTCGCCAACATGCTTCAGGGAAAGATAGCGGGCGTTCAGATCTCCCAGTCCGGGGCCGGTATGGGTGGCGCGACACGTATCGTACTGAGAGGGCTCAATTCCTTGAGCGGCTCGAACCAGCCTCTTTGGGTTGTGGACGGAGTGCCTATCAATGACGGGACTTCCAGCCAGCCTAACCAGTGGGGAGGCCAGGATTATGCGGGTGCGGCTTCATCGATCAACCCTGAAGACATCGAGAGCATATCTGTCCTGAAAGGGGCCAATGCTGCGGCGCTCTACGGCTCGCGCGCCCAGAGCGGGGCCATCATTATCACTACAAAGAAGGGCAAATACGGTCAGCCGCTTTCGATAGAATACAACGGTAATGTGGATTTCTCCACCATCTATGACAATATCTACGAATTCCAGAACATATACGGGCAGGGGTCCAACGGTATCTGGAACGGTTCCGCCCTCGGTGGCAGCTGGGGTGCCAGGATGTCAGGGCAGAAGGTCAGGCACTGGCAGGATATCAGATACGGGGACACATCCTACGGCAAGGTGGCCCTCGAGCCGCAGCCGGAGTATATAAAGGATTTCTACCGTACAGGTGTGTCGTACAACAATACCGTGACAGCCTCTGCCGGAGGCGAGTATATTACCGGCAGGCTTTCCTTCACGGATTCGAGGAACAATGGCAATACGCCTAACCATTCCATCAAGAGGCAGTATTACGACCTGAACACAGAATTCAAGAACAAGTGGCTTACTGTCGGGGCCAAGGTGAACTATATGCATGAGACTGTCGACAACGCCCCGACCCAGGGCGAGTACAGCCTTATGAACCAGTTCATAAAGATGCCGCGCGGTATAGTCCTTGCGGATCTGGAGAATGCCGGATTCGACAGCAATGACGTAATTAAGAACTGGTCCGGGCTTTCCCGCGATTTCCAGAATCCATACGGTATCGTCATGCCGGAAAACGGAAACAGGCGTGTACGTGACAGAATCATAGGCCAGATAAAGGCTACGGTGACATTTACCGAGTGGCTGAACCTTACCGGACGTGTCGGAATGGATATGTATCATGACAAGAACCAGAATTTCAAGTATTATTCCCTGTATGGTGACGAGCCTACCCAGTATACATACGGCAGGAGCATGCACAGGGAATACAATGCGGACCTCATCCTGAATTTCAATAAAAAGATAAAGGACTTCTCCATCCAGGCAAACCTCGGTACATCCGTGTACAATTCCTTGTCAGAGGGGCTGAGCGGAGATGCGGGGACATTTCAGATACCTGATTATTACTGGATGTCAAACGGAGACCTCAGGCAGGCATCCGAAAGCTATTCCCAGAAGGAGATACAGTCTGTATTCGGGAATGTGAGCCTCGGGTACAGGGATATGGTATATCTGGATATTACAGGAAGGAATGACTGGTCCTCGACGCTTCCACGGAAGAACTGGTCATATTTCTATCCGTCTGTCAGCCTCAGTGCCATCGTAAGCGAGATGTTCGAGTTGCCGGCGGCGATAGATTTCCTCAAGCTGCGTGCTTCATGGGCAAAGGTGGGCAATGACACGAGCCCGTATCAGCTTGATTTTACATACAGGACAGTGGGATCTGATGTTAATGCTACCCTGCTGGAGATGTCCCTGCAGGACATGTATCCCCTGTCTGACCTTAAACCGGAGGAGACGCAGTCTTTCGAGGTGGGTCTCGACTACCGTATGTTCAACAACAGGCTGGGGCTGGATTTCACATATTACAATTCGAATACCATCAATCAGATACTCTCCATTACCACTTCTCCTACATCCGGCTATACTTCCCGGCTTGTGAATGCCGGCAAGATAAAGAGCCACGGATTCGAGGTGATGCTTACCGGAACCCCGATACTTAAAAACGACTGGGAGTGGGATGTGAACATAAACTGGGGGCTCAACCGTACCAGATGTGCAGAACTGTATGATTCTATCAAGCGTTATACGCTGGGGTCTGTCAGGATTGCATCAGTGGTGGTCGAGGAAGGCGGAAGATTCGGTGACATTGTGGCCAACAATGCTTTCAAGCGCAATGAAAATGGCCAGTTACTGATAGATGATAACGGTATCCCAGTCAAAGAGACGGACAAGGTGATAGGGAACATCACCCCTGACTGGACAGGCTCCGTAGGGACTACACTGAGGTGGAAAGGAATATCCCTGTATGCCCTTTTCGATATAAGGTGCGGAGGCGATTTTATTTCCCTTACGGACTCATATGCATGTGCATACGGAAACTCTGCAAGGACTCTTGAGGGCAGGGACGGAATGGTGATAGACGGTATCGTGGAGTCTACCGGAGAGCCTAATACAAAAAGTGTCACGGCGGAGTCCTACTGGAGCAGTATCGGCGGGGCTTCGGGAGTTGCGGAGGCGTTCATGTATGACGGTTCCTATGTCAAGCTGCGTGAGCTTTCACTGGGCTGGTCCCTGCCGCAGAAGTGGTTGAGGAACACGCCTCTCAAGTCCGTGAAGATTTCCGCGGTGGGCAGAGACCTCTGGTTCCTTTTCAAGAACGCCCCTGTCAATCCGGAGAGTGCGTACTCCAGGTCGGATTTCGCACAGGCGTTCGAGATAGGGTCACTGCCTCCTACACGTACAATGGGATTTTCCCTGAATGTCAAATTCTAAATCTACCAGATCATGAAATACAGAATAATAATATTGTTTATGACATTCTTCTCCTTTGCCGGGTGTACGGGTGATTTCGAGGAGATGAACACTTCACCGAGCTATGCGGTGAATACGAGCCCAGCATACGTGCTCCCTTATATCCAGGAAAGGACGATGCATATTTCCGCCACGGAGGGCTACCAGACTACGGAAGAGCTGTACACCCAGCAGTACTGCCAGTATTTTACCAATACCAACTCAAGCTTTCTGACAGACCGTTATGCCTATAATGATTCATGGGCGATGGATTTCTGGGATCCTTACTTCAAGGCCCTCAAACATGTCAAGGTACTGAAAAACGAAATCAACGATCATCCGGAATACACGAATATCGTCCAGATGATCCGTATCGTTACGGCAAATGCTACGATTGCCATGACCGACACTTTCGGTGACCTGCCATATTCAGAAGCAGGCCTCGGGGTCGACGGACCTGCATACGATTCCCAGAAGGACATTTATTATGACATATTCAATGAGCTTACCGAAGCTTCCGGGATTCTTGCCCAGAATCTGTCCGGACAGGAGACCTGCGATGAAGATACGGACCTCTTTTTCGCCGGGGATATCGACAAATGGCGCAAGTTCGCCAATTCCCTCCGCCTGCGCTGTGCCCTGCGCATAGTCTATGTGGATCCGGACAAGGCGAAGGCAGAGGGGGAAGCCGCCATAGCTGACGGCCTTATGGAAAGCAATGATGACAATGTCTCTCTCCGCATTATCGGCCAGAAATGGGGGCACCCGTTGGCCCAGACAGCCTCTTTTAATGATTTCAGGATGAGCAGGACCATGGAGAATATCCTGAAGGGCACGAGTTCAGTGGCTGATCCGCGGCGTGAGCTCTGGTTCGGGATTACAGCCAATTATATGAAGAAATATGTCCTCGGGACAGAACCTGACCTCGTGTATAAGGGGGAGGCCTTCTCCGGTGTCCCGAACGGCGTCCCTGTCACTGAATTCTCGGCGGCGGACGAGGACGGATGGATAGAGTACCATGTGGACAACAATTCCCGTCCGTACGGGCTGCAGTTCTTCCCCGACTGGAACAGCGGCAATGTCACTAATGCCGATGCTACACTTCCTCTTCCTTGCACCCGCCGATTCAAGGTGATGGGCTATCCTGAAGTATGCCTCTTGAAATCAGAGGCCGCCCTGCGGGAATGGGCCGGAGCCGGGGATGCAAAGGCTAACTACATTGAAGGCATCAGGGCTTCGTTCGAGACCGAGCGTGACGGAGTGGATGCGTCACTGTATTCTACTGAAAATGACGAGACATACATCAATACCGGAGATGTTGCATGGGTAGATGGCGGAGGTCTTGATGTCAACCTGGAGAAGATTGCCGTACAGAAATGGCTGGCTGTCTATCCGTACAGTATGGAGGCATGGGCGGAATGTCGCAGGACAGGTTTCCCTGAACTGACCCCGGTGCTTCAGAGCGATGACCCTGATATTGATCCGTCTAAAAACGAGTTCGTCAGGAAAATCCGCTACAGCGATGCCGAACGCAGGGACAATGCACAGCATGCTTCCGACCCGTCCCTTAACAATGGCCAGGGAGACGGTATGGCGGTACGTGTATGGTGGGATACCGATGAAGGACATTCAATATCGGATTAAATGTGTGTCAGGGCATCCCGGACATCAGGATGCCATCTGTTTTTCTATCTATAAAATAAATTATCATGATTGATTTTCAAAAGTTGGCGAAGCAGTATAAGGATGAACTGATGGATTCTGTCCTGCCTTTCTGGCTTGAACATTCTCAGGACAAAGAGTATGGGGGTTATTTCAGCTGTCTGGACCGGGACGGAAGTGTCTATGACACGGACAAGTTCATCTGGCTGCAGGGCAGGGAAGTGTGGCTGTTCGCCATGCTGTATAACTGTATCGGGGGAAAGGAGGAGTGGCTTGACTGTGCTCTGCAGGGAGGGGAATTCCTGAAGAAATACGGCCATGACGGAAATTATGATTTCTATTTTTCCCTGAACCGGGAGGGGCGGCCTCTGATCCAGCCGTACAATATCTTCTCCAATACTTTTGCATGTATGGGATTCGCTCAGCTCGCAAAGGCCACCGGAAATCCAGAATATGCCGAAATAGCGAAAAAGACTTTTGACAGGATACTTGCAAGAAAGGACAACCCTAAGGGTATCTGGGAAAAATCCTATCCTGGCACCAGGCCAATGAAGGGATTCTCGCTTCCGATGATCATTTGTAACATGGCCTTGGAAATAGAGGATGTGATAGAAGATAAAAGCGTGCTTGACAAGACAATCGAGGTGTGCCTGCATGAAGTTCTCGACGTCTTTTATAAAGATGAGGTCGGGATGATGGTGGAGAATGTGTCATCGTTGGACGGCAGCCTTATGGACTGTTTTGAAGGCAGGGTCATCAATCCCGGCCATAACCTTGAAGCAATGTGGTTCCTGATGGACCTCGGTGTGCGCTTGAATGACAGGTCCTTGATAGACAAG
>JADIMB010000013.1 GCA_017694995.1 Candidatus Cryptobacteroides faecavium
TAAAATTATTTTAATATGAATTTTCATTATTTTTGTTGCCATTAAAATAAAATTAAATAATATCATGACAGAAAACAGCGCTTCCGGCACCAACACCGGCTACATCATCTTCCTTTCAATAGCTTCAGCCATCGGAGGGATACTCTTCGGATACGACACAGCCGTGATATCCGGCACTATAGGCAGTGTGACACAGCAGTTCTCGCTGGACACCATGCAGCAGGGCTGGTATGTGGGATGCGCCCTCATAGGCTCAATCATAGGGGTAATATTCGCGGGGTCGCTGAGCGACAGCATCGGGAGGAAAAAGACGATGCTCATCGCCGCCACCCTGTTCAGCATATGCGCACTCGGGTGCGCGGCCTGCTCCAGTTTCGTACAGCTGGTCTGCTTCAGGATCACAGGAGGGATAGGCATAGGCATCGTCTCGATCGTCGCACCTATTTATATATCAGAGGTGGCGACCGCCGACAAGAGGGGGACGCTCGTCTCACTCTACCAGCTGGCCATCACCATCGGCTTCCTGGCAGCCTACCTGGTGAATTTCCTCATACAGGACGCGGCGCACTCGGCCGCATACACGCCAGGGATGCTGCAGCATATACTCCAGGACGAAATGTGGAGAGGGATGCTCGGCTCCATGATCATCCCTGCACTTCTGTACCTCACAGTCATATTCTTCATACCGGAGAGCCCGAGGTGGCAGATAGTCAAGGGCTACGGGGAAAAGGCAGCCGCGACACTGTCCAGGATATACAACAGCGCATCCTCCGCGCAGGAGCAGATACGCATCACCAGGGAGTCCATAGCAGGTGAAGCCAAGTCCGAATGGAAAGCCCTACTTCAGCCGGGGATACTCAAGGCTGTCATCATCGGCTCGGCCATAGCGATCCTGGGACAGTTCATGGGCGTGAACGCTGTCCTGTATTACGGTCCGACAATCTTCGAGCAGGCGGGCCTCTCAAGCGGAGACTCCATGTTCTCCCAGGTGCTGGTAGGAGCCGTGAACATGGCCACCACTGTGATAGCCGTGTTCATAATAGACAAAGTGGGCAGGAAGAAACTGGTGTACTGGGGCGTGTCCGGCATGATACTCTCCCTGCTGATGATCGGCCTGTACTTCTCGTTCTCGGGATCCTGGGGACTGGGCAACGGCTTCCTCCCCGTGTTCTTCCTTTTCTATGTGTTCTGCTGCGCCATCTCCATCAGCGCGGTAGTATTCGTGCTCCTGTCCGAGATGTACCCCAACAGCGTCCGTGGACGTGCCATGTCCGTCGCAGGCCTCGCCCTGTGGGTCGGCACATACCTCATAGGGCAGCTCACCCCGTGGATGCTCGAGACCCTCACCCCTGCCGGGACATTCTTCCTGTTCGCCGCGATGTGCATCCCATACATCCTGATAATGTGGAAAGCCGTACCGGAGACTACCGGAAAAACATTGGAAGAAATAGAGGACTACTGGAAGAATTTTTAAAAAATTTATAAATATTTTTTAATTTTGTCTAAAATTGTCAATACAATCAATAATGAAAAGCTCATTCCTGAACAACCCCGACGGAAAAAAAACCATCATAAAGCAGAAAATCCTCAGTCTGTGCATCAATGAAGGCGAGTACAGCATCGCCGAGCTGAGCAAAGAGACGAACACCAGCATACCTACCGTGACCAAGCTTGTAAGCGAGCTTATCGAAGAAGGGTATCTTGAGGACCTCGGGAAAATGGGGACTTCCGGAGGCCGCAGGCCGAGCATATACGGGCTGAAAGCTTCGGCAGGATATTTCATAGGGGCCGACATCAGCAGGAACACTGTCAGCCTGGCTGTGAGCAACTTCAAAGGCAGCATAATAGACTACCAGGACGACATACCGTTCACTCTCGAGAGCACAGAGCAGTCCATGGACGAGCTGAGCGGGCTTCTCAGGAAATACATCAGTAAGCTCGGCATCGACGAAGACAGCGTGCTGGCCTACGGGGTGAACCTCACAGGCAGGATAAACCATATAACAGGATACAGCTTCTCATATTTCATGGGCGAGGACAAGCCGCTGGCGTCGATGCTCGAAGACAGGCTCAAAGCCCCGGTATACATAGAGAACGACTCCAGGGCGATGGCCTACGGGGAATACATCTGCGGAGTGGCCAGCAATGAGAAGAACATGCTCTTCATCAATGTCAGCTGGGGACTGGGAATGGGTATGGTCCTGGACGGGAAGCTGCACTACGGGAAATCCGGATTCTCCGGGGAGATCGGGCATTTCCCTCTGCTGGACAACGACATCATCTGCCAGTGCGGCAAGGTCGGCTGCCTGGAGACAGGAGCCTCGGGCCTGGCCCTGCACAGGCTTCTCATGGACAAGCTCAAGGAAGGCAAGGCCTCTATCCTGTCGTCGAAATTCTCCGCAGGGGACGAGATAACCCTCGACGACATACTGGGAGCCCTCACGGAAGAGGACGTGCTGACCATAGAGACACTCGAGGAGGCAGGGAGCACGCTCGGTCGAGCGATAGCCGGACTGATAAACATCTTCAACCCCGACCTGGTAGTGGTGGGAGGCCGGCTTTCCGTAGCTGAGGAGTATCTCATGCTGCCTATCAAGAGCGCCATCAACAAGCACTCCCTCAACATTGTGAGCAAGGGCACCGTGATAAAATTCTCCAAACTGGGCAAAAAGGCAGGACCTATCGGCGCCTGCATGCTTTCACGGAGCCACATGCTCGGACTGCTGTAGCACCGCTTACTTCCGCCCTGCTGCCACGACGGCACCGGGGCGGAAGCTGTATCTGCCCGCAGCCGATTTTTCATGAGGATTCCGTGTTTTTAAGGAAAAACCACTATCTTTGAAGTTTGTTTCAATGATTTTGTGATGAAAGAATTCTGGCAAATGATGAAGCGCTTTGTGGCGCCTTACAAGAAATACCTGGTGGGGGCTTTGTTCCTCAACCTCTTCTCGGCTGTTTTCAACATATTCTCTTTCACCCTCATAATACCGATCCTCCAGCTGCTGTTCAACATAAACGACAAGACTTACTACTTCATCCCCTGGGACAGCACTCTCAATTTCAGGGAAAACATCGGGAACATCCCGAACAACATGTACTACTACTGCTCCCAGCTCATAGACAAGTTCGAAGGCTCCACCACACTGATGATACTCGGGCTTTTCCTGATCGTGATGACATTGCTCAAGACAGCCTGCTATTTCGGGTCGTCGGCTATCATGGTGCCGCTCCGCACGGGAGTGGTCAGGGATATCAGGGTGATGGTATACAACAAGATGCTCAACCTTCCGCTGGGATTCTTCTCCCAGGAGCGCAAAGGGGACATCATAGCCAGGATGAGCGGGGACGTGGGCGAGATTGAATACTCCATAACCAGCTCGCTGGACATGCTCATCAAGAACCCGATACTTATCATTTCATATTTCGCCGTGCTGGTGGGCATCAGCTGGCAGCTTACACTGTTCACCATCCTGGTGGTGCCTCTGCTGGCATGGGCGATGGGCGCCATCGGGAAGAAGCTCAAACGCCAGTCGCTCGAGGCACAGAGCAAATGGAGCGACACCATGTCACAGCTTGAAGAGACACTCGGGGGGCTCCGCATCATCAAGGCATTCATCGCGGAAGACAAGATGTCGGACAGGTTCAGCAAAGTCACGGACGAGCTCCGCAAAGCATCCGGGAAAGTGGCCGTAAGACAGTCCCTTGCCCACCCGGTGAGTGAATTCCTGGGGACAATAATGATAATGATTGTGCTGTGGTTCGGAGGCACACTCATCCTTTCTGAAGCGGCCCCGTTCGACGCGCCGACATTCATATATTATATGGTGATACTTTACAGCGTGCTGAATCCGCTGAAGGAATTCTCCAGGGCAGGATACAACATCCCGAAAGGCCTGGCCTCGATGGAGCGCGTGGACAAGATACTCAAGGCCGAGAACAACATCAAGGAAGCCGCCAGCCCCGTATCCATCAAAGGTTTCAAGGAAAGCATAGTATTCAACAACGTATGTTTCAGCTATCCTGACAGCAAGCAGGTGCTCAAGCACATCAGCCTCACTGTCCCGAAAGGCAAGACGATAGCCATAGTCGGGCAGTCCGGCTCCGGGAAGTCCACTCTGGTGGACCTGGTGCCGAGATACCATGACGTCACATCCGGGGCGATAACAATCGACGGAGTGAACATCAAGGATTTCCGCATAAAGGAATTGAGAAGCCTCATAGGGAATGTGAACCAGGAAGCCATCCTTTTCAATGACACCATATTCAACAACATAGCCTTCGGAGTGGAAGGCGCCACCATGGAACAGGTAGTGGCTGCCGCCAAGATAGCCAACGCCCATGACTTCATCATGGAGAAGGAAGAAGGCTACAACACCAACATCGGGGACCGCGGAGGGAAGCTCTCCGGAGGGCAGAGGCAGAGGATAAGCATAGCCCGGGCGATACTCAAGAACCCTCCGATACTTATCCTTGACGAGGCCACATCGGCACTGGACACCGAGTCCGAGAAGCTAGTGCAGGAAGCCCTCGACAGGCTCACGACCACAAGGACGACCATAGCGATCGCCCACAGGCTTTCCACGATAAAGAATGCCGACGAGATATGTGTCCTCCATGAAGGGGAAATCGTGGAAAGAGGAAAGCACGAGGACCTCATCGCCCTGGACGGGTACTACAAGAAACTAAATGATATGCAGGCACTTTAAAACAAAGCGAATCACATGAAGACACTCGAAGTACCATTCATAGACGGTCTGGAAGGAATGACCTATGACCAGCTCGACATGGCCATGGAGACAGGGGCCGCAAAATCGTTTATCGGGGAAGTATGCTGGCCGGGACAGTTCCCGTACCACCCTGATGCCGCATTTGCCGTAGCAAGGAGCAGGACGCACCTGGCTGTCCTGTATCACATCAGATGCCTGGATCTCAGGGCGGAGGCACTGGAGGACAACGGCCCTGTGTGGGAAGACAGCTGCTGCGAGTTCTTCGCATCAGATCCTTCCGACGGCACATACTACAACTTCGAGATGAACTGCATCGGCACACTGCTGGGGGCAAAGCGCAGGACACGGGAAGACTGCACCCACTACACCCCGGAGGCGCTGTCAGGTGTCATAAGGCACACCACACTGGCAAGGAAGCAGAGAGACCTGCAGGACAAGATATTCGGCTGGAGCGCAGCAATGGTGATACCATTCGCCATGATAGGCATAGACCCGGAGAACCTACCGTCTTCTGTCAGGGCCAACTTCTACAAATGCGCAGACAAGAGCGCACATCCGCATTTCCTTGCATGGAACAGGGTGGAAACAGACAAGCCCGATTTCCACAGGCCCGAATATTTCGGGGAACTCAGATTCTGAAATACAACAACCGCATAACAATAACAGAGACATGACAAATTCAGCTGAACTCACGGCAATCGTATCAAAATTCGATACAGAGGGCACGATATCCGGGATAAAGCCTCTCGGCCCGGGATTCATCAACGACACCTTCATAGTCGAGACGGAAGGAGGCCCGAGATACATACTCCAGAGGAAGAACCACGTCATATTCCCGGATGTACCCGGGATGATGCAGAATATCCTGCTGGTGACAGAGCACATAAAGAAGAAGGTGACAGAGGAAGGCGGCGACCCTATGAGAGAAGCGATGACAGTGATAAAAAGGGAGCCGGGCTCAATGACAGACGCGGAAAAGAACGCGAAGGCAGGAGACCTGTACTACAAGGACGCCTCGGGCAACTACTGGGCAATGACGCTTTTCATCGAAGGCTCGGTCACATATGAAAAGGCAGACACCCCGGCCCTTGCATACAAGGGAGGGGAAGGCATAGGGAAATTCCAGGCACAGCTTTCGGATTTCACAACCCCGCTCAACGAGACCATCAAGGGGTTCCACAACATCAGATGGAGATTCACCCAGTGGGACGAGTCACTCAGGCGCGATGCTGCAGGCAGGGTGAAGGACCTTTCGGAGGAAATCGGATGGATAGAGAGCCGCAGGAAAGAGATGCTGGACTTCTGGACACTGGTGGAAAACGGCACAATCCCGACAAGGGTCACCCACAATGACACGAAAATCAGCAACATACTATTCGATTCCGAAGGCAGCGTCCTCTGTGTCATAGACCTGGACACCTGCATGAGCAGCACATCGCTTAATGACTTCGGAGATGCCATAAGGTCATACACCAACACAGGGGCTGAAGATGACAGGGACCTCTCGAAAGTGTCCATGTCCATGGAAATGTTCAAGGCCTACACTGAAGGATACCTCTCCATGCGCCGCGGGAACCTTACAGAGAGCGAACTCAGGTATCTCGCATTCTCAGCAAGATACATCACCTACGAGCAGGTGCTCAGGTTCCTGATGGACTATATAGACGGGGACAAGTATTACAAGACGGCATACCCTGAGCACAACCTCGTAAGGACCAGGGCCCAGTACAGGCTGCTGCAGAGCATGGAGGCCCAGTACAGCGAAATGGTCCGCATCGTGGAAGGATGCTGAATACACCAGGCCGGGGGTTTCCCGGCCTGGGCCATAACACACAGAAGAAATGACGAAATATAGCTTCAGACTGTACCTCTCGCGCATCGTCCTGGTACTCTATATCATTTCCGTGATTCTGCTCTGTTTCCTGAACCTCGGTCCGGGGACGGACATGAGTGCGGAATGGTTCGGCATACCGAAGGACAAGATAGCGCATTTCCTGATGTTCTTCCCCTACCCCGCCCTGGTCACTCTGGTATTTGCCAGGTCAGGATGGAAGGCACCCAGATTCACAGGCTTCCTTCTGCTGGTCCTGGTGTCAGGGATAATTGCCGGAGGCGCCATAGAACTCCTGCAGGGACTTTCAAGCTACAGGAGCTGCGACATCAGGGACTTCAGGGCTGACTGCCTTGGACTGTTCTCAGGAGCCTTACTCACAATACTGGTCTGGACTATCGTCAGATACCGGGATAAAAAACCGGAAAACGGCCGGCAGTAGACCGGCATATCTTCCCGAGGAAAGAAAATGAAGAAAGTACTTGCATGCATAGCCGTCACCCTGGCACTTCCAGCAACAGCCCTCATGGGCCAGAGCCGGATAGTCAAGGCTTTCGGACCGGTATGTGACACACTGGACATACTGATCCAGGAAAAGACTTCTGTCAAGAATGAACTGGTGCTGAAATCCGTGATGAAGCGCGGGAAAGTGCTGGACCTGTATTTCAACAGGAGCCTGGGGGATGTCCCGTGGCATCAGGACACATACAGATGGTTCAAAGACACGGTAAAGCAGCTGTTCCCTGAAGAATACTCAAGATACGGGCTCGGAGAAATATACTGCGGCAGGACACGGATGTCACAGCTCGTGACAAACATCATGAACAATGACGGGACCCCGGACAGCCACCCTTACAGGAAAAAGGATCCACGGACAGGATCGGTGCCGATAGTGGAGAATCTCGATGCCCCCGAATTCACAGAAGGGCTCTCAGGACGGCATATCGCGCTCTGGCAGAGCCACGGAAGGTATTTCGAGCAGAAGACGCTCCGGTGGGAGTGGCAGAGGGCGTGCCTGTTCCAGACAGTGGAGGACATGCTGACACCGGGATTTGTGCTGCCGTTTCTGGTCCCTATGCTCGAGAATGCCGGATGCTATGTGTTCCTGCCAAGAGAAAGGGACATCCAGAGCGCCGAAGTCATCGCGGACAACGACCCGCACTTCACCCCTGACACACTTGCGGATCCGCACACCAGGAGATTCGGCACATACGAAGAGACCGGAGACTGGGAGGACGCAGGGTGCGGATTTGCAGACACACTTCAGGTATATGTATCTGACGAGAACCCGTTCAGGGCAGGTACGGCAAGGATGGCCGAATGCATCCCGGCGGCAGGAAGGGGGAAGCCCGCTTCGGCAGTATGGACCCCAGATATCCCGGAACGTGGCGAATATGCCGTGTACATATCCTACAAGAGCCTTCCTAACAGCACCAGGGCCGCCCACTACACGGTCAGGCACATGGGAGGCGAGAGCCATTTCTCCGTCAACCAGACTATGGGAGGAGGCACATGGATATACCTGGGGACATTCGAATTCGGGAAGGGCACACAAGGATATGTGTCCCTTGACAACGCCACACCGGCCGGGCACAGCTTCACCAAAGGGAGTGTGGTGACGGCCGACGCAGTGAGGTTCGGCGGAGGAATGGGGAACATCGCGAGGAAATGCATGAGCGATAGCCTAGCTGTGCCCGAGCTCTCGGGAATGCCGAGATTTGCCGAAGGGGCAAGATACTGGATGCAGTGGGCCGGATGTGACACCTCAGTATACAGCCAGAACGGACAGCTGAACGACTATATGGACGACTTCATGTCACGCGGCAAATGGGTGCAGGAGCTCAGCGGAGGCTCTCCGGTCAACCCGAAGACCGAAGGAAGGGGGATCCCGATAGACATGGCCTTCGCCTTCCATACAGACGCAGGGGTGAGTCCCGGAGACTCGACAATCGGCACCCTGGGCATATACACCCTCATGTGCGAGAACAGCAGCAAGCTCCCGGACAGGACCAGCAGGATGACAAGCCGGGAACTCACAGACCTGATCCAGAGCCAGGTGGTCAATGACCTCAGAAGCGGATACGACCCCCTGTGGAGCAGGCGTCATATATGGGACCGCTCATACAGCGAATCCAGGACTACAGGCGTGCCTACAATGCTTCTGGAACTGCTCTCCCACCAGAACTTCTCCGACATGAGGCACGGACTTGACCCGTCATTCAGGTTTACCGTAAGCCGCGCAGTATATAAAGGGATACTCAAATACCTGGGCAACAGATACGGGACAGGATATACCGTGCAGCCGCTTCCCGTGCACTCTTTCGCGGTGCGCCCAAAACTGGAAGGAGAAGCCGTGAAGGCTGTGCTGAGCTGGAAAGAGACACCGGACACACTTGAACCGACAGCGGCGGCTGAAAGATACATACTTTACACGAGAGTTGACGGAGGGGCATTCGACGACGGGCGGGAAATCCATGCCGCACTGTCCTCCGACGGATACTACCGCACGGAGACCACCATTCTGCCAGGGCATATATACAGCTACCGGATAGCCGCATACAATAGCGGGGGAAAAAGTTTCCCGAGCGAGACACTGAGCATCGGGATACCTGCGGCGGAAGACTCATGCGGAGACTGGCCAGTGATGCTGCGGGACAGCTCCGTGATCATAGTCAACAATTTCGACAGAGTCTCCTGCCCTGCATGGTTCGACTCGCCCCAGTACGCCGGATTCGACAACTCTCTGGACAGCGGTGTCCCGTATATCAGAGACATATCCTACATCGGGGAAATGTACCAGATCCGCAGGGACATGCCATGGACAGACGACGACAACCCGGGCTTCGGGGCATCATACTCGGACTGTGCCGGAAAGGCAGTCGCCGGCAACACATTCGACTATCCGTATGTACACGGGAAAGCCGTCATGAAGGCCGGGTACCCGTTCTACTCTGTGAGCGCGGACGCGTTTGAAAACGACCCTGCACTGAGCGAGGCAGCCTGGAGCGCGGATATCATCTGCGGCAAGCAGGTGACCACCATGGTAGGCCGGGGGGCAGTCCCTGACAGGTACAGGGTATTCCCTCTCCAGATGCAGGATGCCATCAGGAATTTCACGGAGTCAGGAGGCAACATACTGATATCCGGGGCCAATATAGGGACAGACGTCTGGGACAGGGTCTTCCCTGTCCAGTGCGACAGCACATTCAGGGCGGCTTCAGTGGAATTTATTCAGAAGACTCTGGGATACAGGTGGGTATGCGACAACGGGAGCAAGTCAGCGCAGATCTCGCCGGTACCGGAATACCTGTCTGGATTCCGCATGGGCGGCGGCACCCGCACAATGTCAGTCGCCAACAGGCCCAACCCACGCATTTACAGCGTCGAGACACCGGACGGACTAGCGCCCGCATGCGACAGCGCGAAGGCCTTCCTGTGGTACACTGACAGCAGGATCCCGGCAGGAGTATGCTTCGATGCAGGAGGCTACAAGGCTGTAAGCCTGGGCTTCCCTGTCGAGACCGTCGAACAGCCAGAAGCAATATACGACATCATCTCATCTTCACTAAAATATTTCACACTATGACACATCGTGAAGCAGAAATAATAGAGCTGATAAAAAAAGAAGTAAAGCCCGCCCTCGGATGTACAGAACCCATAGCTGTGGCACTTGCTGCAGCCAAGGCCGCCGAGATACTGACAGACAGGTGCCCGTGCTGCGGGACAGCCTGGAGGGAAAGCTCCGGCTTCAATGTGGCTGTCGAAGTCAGCGGCAACATACTGAAGAACGGCATGGGTGTAGGCATACCGGGGACAGGGATGGTAGGTCTGCATATAGCAGCGGCCCTGGGGGCAGTATGCGGCAAGTCGGAATACGGGCTGGAAGTGCTCCATGACCTGTGCGGGAGCTCGGTGGAAAGGGCGAAGGAACTGGTGAACGCCGGACTTGTGAAAGTCATGCACACAGAGACAGGGCACAAGCTGTATGTCAAGGTGACTATATCCGCAGGAGAAGGGCACTCCGCATCTGCCGTGATTGAGGACGACCATGACAACATAGTGGAGACCTGCTTCGACGGGACTGTCCTGCAGTGCAGCCAGGCACAGCAGCAGGACAACACCGCGGACCACAGGGGGACACTCGACTACAAGCTCACACTCAAGGAGATATATGACTTTGCTTCATCTGTGGACTTCAAGGACATCAGTTTCATCCTGGAATCCAGGGACCTCAACCTCAAGCTGGCAAAGGAGGGCCTCAGCGGAGACTACGGCCTGAAAGTCGGGAAAACCATCAGCTCGGACAGCTACCGGGAAGTCTTCGGCAACGATTTCATGAGCTATGCAATGGCTCTCACCGCAGCCGCCTCGGATGCACGCATGGCGGGATGCACACTCCCGGCGATGAGCAACTCCGGCAGCGGTAACCAGGGCATCACCGTGACAATGCCCGTCATAGCTTATGCACTGAAATACAATGTACCGGAGGAACAGCTTGCAAGAGCCCTGGTGCTGAGCCACCTCACGGCAATCCACATCAAAGGGTACCTTGGCAAGCTCTCGGCCCTGTGCGGATGCGTCATCGCATCGACAGGGGCTTCATGCGGCATCGCATATCTGCGGGGCGGCAGCTACCAGCATGTCTGCGCCGCAGTAAAGAACATGATAGGCAACATCACAGGCATGGTTTGCGACGGGGCCAAGGTGGGCTGCGCCATGAAAGTGGCCTCAGGCGTATCGTCCGCGATACAGTCCGCCGTCCTTGCCATGGACGGGACATGCATATCCGAGCACGACGGGATCATCGAGAAAGACATCGAGAAGACCATCAGGAACCTGGGGCAGATCGGCTCTGTAGGCATGCAGGGGGCCGACTCCATGATCCTTGACATCATGGTATGCAAATAAGCAGACCGTAATTCCGCAAAAAGGACTATTTTTGCATGATGTCCCCGCAGGCCGGGCGCATGAAGTCCGGGACATCAAGAAACTGTTCCCGGGAACTGTTTCCAAATAATGGCAATGAACAAACTCATATCGATATGGTAAAGGTAAATCTGGGAGGCTGCAGCTCCTTCATAAAAGATGCAGAGTACAAAGAATATGTAGACAAGGCACTGGCCGCATTCGACACACTCGAGAGCGAGACCGGGGCCGGCAATGACTTCCTGGGATGGAAGCACCTTCCCACCACTACTCCGGAAAGCCTCATCGCAGACTGCGAGGCCATCCGCGACAGCTGGAAAGCCAAAGGGGTGGACCTGGTGGCAGTGATAGGGATCGGAGGGTCATATCTCGGTGCGAAATGTGCCGTCGAAGCCCTTTCCCACAGTTTCGCCAGGCAGCTCTCAGGGAAGAAGGACGCCCCTGAAATCGTATTCGCCGGCAACAACCTGTCAGAAGAATACATCAGCGAGCTGATGGACCTGATGCAGGAGCGCAACACTGCAGCCGTGGTCATCTCCAAATCCGGCACCACTACAGAGCCGGCAATCGCATTCCGCCTCATCAAGCAGTTCATAGAAAAGAAATACGGGGTCAAGGAAGCCGCTGAAAGGATAGTGGCAGTGACAGACGCCCACAAAGGAGCACTGAAATCACTTGCGACACAGGAGGGCTACAGGACATTCGTGATCGAGGACAATGTGGGAGGCCGTTTCTCAGTCCTCACACCTGTGGGCATACTTCCTATCGTACTTGCAGGATTCGACATGAGGGCCATGCTCAAAGGTGCGGCAGAAATGGAGCACAAGTGCGCAGAGCGCAGTGCAGAGAACCCTGCTGTCCAGTACGCGGCAATGCGCAACCTGCTTTACAGCAAAGGAAAGAAAATCGAGATCCTCGTCTCATACAACCCGAAACTCCAGTACCTGGGCGAATGGTGGAAGCAGCTCTACGGGGAGTCTGAAGGGAAAGACGGCAAGGGGATATTCCCTGCATCAGTTACATTCACCACAGACCTCCACTCTATGGGACAGTACATCCAGGAAGGCGAACGTATCCTGATGGAGACTGTCGTGTCCGTAGAAAAGAGCAACAGGGATATGACAATATCAGATGACCCGCAGAACCTTGACGGTCTTAACTTCCTCACAGGCAAGCACGTGGAAGAATGCAACGCAATGGCGGAGCTCGGCACCAAGCTCGCCCACATAGACGGAGGTGTACCGCAGATGTCAGTGTCCATAGAAAAGATCAGCGAGTACAATCTCGGAGGGCTGTTCTACTTCTTCGAGAAAGCCTGTGGGATCAGCGCCTATATCCTGGGTATCAATCCGTTCAACCAGCCTGGCGTAGAGGCGTACAAGAAAAACATGTTCGCCCTGCTCGGCAAGCCGGGATACGAGGAGCAGGCAAAGGCCCTGCATGAAAGGCTCGGGAAATAGCCGCGCATCCGGTATACAGTTCTACAGCCGGATAGCATCCCTGCTGGAAAACGCCGCAGTCCGCTTCACGATGACAGACTGCGGCTTGTATTGTTGTGTCCGCGCCTTCATGGACTCAGGATACGGGCACCAGGACAACGGATGCGGACATGAGATCCGCATTGTACTCATACCTCTTGTCGCCCGCACGCCCGCAGAGGCAGTACTCCAGAGGGAGGAGACCTCCTCCCTGGCCGGACAGAGCTACACCGTCATCGTGTCGGAAGACAGATGGATGAAATCCCCTGAGATCATCTCAAGCCGCATACTGGCACATCTGGGGATATTCCGGGGTATCTTCGCAAGAGACTGCGAAGTAAGGAAAATCACCAGGCCCGAAGCAGACAGCTTCCTTGCACGGAGCCACAGCTACGGCGGAGCCAGCAGCAGATACTGCTACGGAGTCTTCCTGAAAAGAGACCGCATAAGGCCACATAATGCCGCATACCGGCCGGAATGCAGCCATATCCCAGGCTTGACCGCCGGGACAGGCATCCCGTGCGGCTCCCCCCTGCCCCCCATAAGGCCAGGTGCCATGATAGCCGCGGCAGAATTCTCAAACGCACGCCGCTGGATAAAGGACGGGCTCACGGTAAGATCATACGAATGGATACGCTATGCGTCACTCCCGGACATCCGCATCAACGGAGGCATGGGCAAAGTGCTGAACCACTTCATCCGTGAAGTCCGTCCGGACGACATCATGAGCTACGCAGACCTGGAATGGTCGGACGGCGACGTATACAGGGCTCTCGGATTTGAAGAAGACGGAGCGAAAGGGCCCGTAATGTTTGCCGTGGACACACGCACATGGACCCGCACCCCGGTCCGCATGGCCGCAGGCGATACCGCCACCGCAGACCCATCCGCCATCCATGGACAGCCCGCAGCAGGCACCACCATGTATCTCCAGAACTTCGGAAGCAGGAAATTCAGACTCAGGCTATACCGCAATCCCTGACGGCAGTCCCCTCCCGTATCCGCACACACAAATCTACTCCAAGGTCATATCAATGCACGACCTTTGCAGTCTGTTTTACAGATTGCCACTCCACACAAAAGTAAATTTACAATCTTTTCAGCCTCACCCGCCGCTTCGTGAAAATAATTCACTAAATTAGCCCTGTCGGATTAAAAATAACATTAAAACTGTCTCAATATGGAACTTCCTTTTGCTGAATCCTATCGGATAAAGATGGTGGAGAATCTCCACAAGTCTACACGCGGGCAGCGCGAGAAATGGATTGCCGAAGCCCGGTACAATCTTTTCAACCTCAAGAGTGAATATGTCTACATTGATATGCTTACCGACTCAGGAACTGGCGCGATGAGCGACAAGCAGTGGGCCGCTGTCATGGAAGGGGACGAGAGCTATGCCGGGGCAAGCTCGTTCTACAGGCTGAAAGAATCCATAAAGGACATAACAGGTTTTGAGTATGTGCTGCCTACGCATCAGGGACGGGCTGCCGAGAATGTGCTTTTCTCGGCCATTGTGAAAGAAGGAGATTTCCTGCCGGGGAACTCGCATTTTGACACGACCAAGGGCCACATAGAGTTCCGCAAGGCCCATGCGGTAGACTGCACTATAAGCGAGGCTTCTGACACGGAGCTGGAAATACCTTTTAAGGGCAATATGGACCTGGACAAGCTTGAAGATGTACTTAAGGCTCATCCGGCAGAAAAGATACCTGCTATTGTCCTGACAGTCACCAACAATACCGCAGGGGGACAACCTGTTTCAATGGAGAACATACGAGGGGTGGCGGCACTGGCAAGGAAATACGGCGTCAAGCTCCTGATAGACTCGGCCAGGTTTGCGGAGAACGCGTATTTCATAAAAATGCGCGAACCTGGATATCAGGACAAGAGCATAAAGGAGATAGCAAGGGAGATATTCTCTTACGCCGACTATATGACTATGTCAGCCAAGAAAGACGGCATAGTGAACATAGGAGGTTTCCTTGCGTTCAGAGATGAAAAGGACATGCAGAAGTGCCAGATGTACAGTATAATGTATGAAGGGTTCCTCACATACGGAGGTATGGCTGGAAGGGACATGAACGCTCTGGCTCAGGGCCTTCAGGAAAGCATGGAGTTTGATTACCTGGATACCAGGATACGGCAGGTCGCCTATCTCGCATCGAGACTTGATGAGTATGGAGTACCATACCAGCGTCCTGCCGGCGGTCATGCTATTTTTGTGGATGCCAAGAAGATACTGACAGATGTCCCTAAAGAAGAATTCCAGGCGCAGACTCTGGCCATCGAGCTTTATCTTGAAGGGGGCATCAGAGGCGTGGAAATCGGGGCGCTGCTTGCCGACAGGGATCCGCAGACCCACCAGAACCGTTACCCGCGCCTGGAGCTGCTGAGACTGGCCATAGCCCGAAGGGTATACACCAACAACCACATGGACTATGTGGCAGCCGCACTCAAAAATGTCTGTGACCGGAGCGGATCTATCAGACACGGCTACAGAATTGTGAAGGAGCTGCCTATCATGAGGCACTTTACAGTAGAGCTGGAGAAGGCATAGCAGTCCTTGTCCGGATCAAAAAGCCACAGTCATCCTGTCACGTCAGCGCAAAGCCGGGGCAGGATGACTGTTTATTCTGTATATCTTGTCGTCCATTATTAAACAAATCAGTTATGGACAACGAGAAAAGAACTTTCGGACATAAGGACTACTCTGAATCTGTATGTCCATCCCGGGATGGAGCAGAAAAGACTGTGCATGGAGAAAGTCCTAAGGTCGGTAGAGTAGGCTCTCACAGGGAATGATGCCTGTGAGTCAGGCCATTTTCCTGTACGTCAGGGCATATATCCCCACCACTATGAAGCACACCAGCGGCACCGTGAACCCCGCGGCCATGCTCTCCTCACCGGCCAGCCCCATGACCACCGGGGACACAGCCCCGCCCACTATCGACATGACGAGGTAGGACGAGGCTGTCTTCGCGCCGTCGCCGCGGACATCAGCCAGAGACATCGAGAAGACCGTCGGGAACATCACGCTCTCGAACAGGTACGTCAGGCACAGGGCCGAGATCCCGGCGGCCCCGCCGGCGAGAATCGTCACGAGCATGCAGACTGCGGCGCCGCAGGTGCACACTAGCATCATGGCTCGCGGGCTGACCCTGCCCATTGCCGCGCTGCCGGCCAGACGGCCAGCCATGAAAAGACCCATCCCGCCGAACGAGAGCATCAGGGCGGCGGACTGCGGGGTGAGACCCGGACCGTTCTCGGTGACGTAGTTGATGAAGAAGGAGTTGATCCCGGTCTGTGCAGCCACGTAGAAGAACAGGGCCGCCACTCCGTAACGGAACGTGCGCACTCCCCAGACGGAGCGCGCCGGACGGCCTTCCGCCACGGCTTCTCCGCCGGCACCCTCCGGGTCAACCTCCGGAAGACGGAGGCGCGAGAACACGGCGCCCAGGAGCAGGACCACGGCACCTATCACCGCATACGGAAGCGAGATGTCGCTCCCGTCCCCGAGGATCAGGAGTCCCCCGACAAGGGGGCCGGCAATCCACCCGAGTCCGTTCAGGGACTGGGCCAGGTTGAGCCTGCGGGCTGAGGACTCGTGCTCCCCGAGGACCGTGACATACGGGTTGGCAGATGTCTCCAGGCACGTCAGACCGCACCCTATCACGAACAGGCTCGCCAGGAAGAACGGGAACGACATCAGCCTACCGCCCGGGATGAACATCAGGGCCCCTGCCCCATATAGGACCAGCCCCAGCACTATCCCGGTCCGGTATCCCCACCTCCTTATGACGGCCCCGGCCGGAAGGGCCATCAGGAAGTACCCCCCGTAGACCACCGCCTGGACCAGCCCGCTGCGGGCCTTCGAAATCACAAGCACGTCCTGGAAGTGCTTGTTCAGCACATCCAGGATGCTGTGCGCGAAGCCCCACAGGAAGAACAGCG
>JADIMB010000014.1 GCA_017694995.1 Candidatus Cryptobacteroides faecavium
CGTCACCCCCAGTCACCTGCGGTGACAGCCCCGTCGGGGCATGCGGCTCCGCTTCGCTACGCCGGCACCTGCGCTGCTTCGGTTCCCATGCAGGAAACCTCGCTGACGCTCCGGTGCGGCCCTGAAGGGCCTTCCCATCTTTCTTAATCCCCAGTCACTTCGTGACAGCCCCTTGTTAAGGGGCGCCACCCCCTCGCCGGGGGACCTGTCGCAGGCCACGGGCCTGCTCCTTAATTGGTAATTCGATGTAATTTAATGAATTAAATTCATCGAATTCACGTTATTTTAAACTTTGTTTACAATCACGCTGCGCCTCGGCATAGTCCGGACAAATCCGTCCTCTGTACATCACAAGGTCAAAATCATGCAAATCTAATCATTTTGATGTCAAATCATCTTTGAAAGGGAAAAAAAGAACAGGAGTTTTTCGCATGATTGCGTATACGGCAGGCCGCTGCGGTTTTAGTCGGCAAAAAACTCTGCTCGGTCTAAAAGTTTTGTCGCGGTGACTCAGCCGTTCTAATTTCGCCTCCGTAAAAGGGAATTGATATTGTTCAATTCATGTAAAACTTTAGAGATGAAGGCGATGCATTTTTTTATATCAAAAAGGATCCATGTCTCGGGATGGGCTTTATGCCTGCCTCTCATACTGCTGGGGCCTCAATACGAATCCCGTGCAGAGGAAAAGGATCAGCAGGAGTCCGGACAGAAGGTCTGGACCCTTGACGACTGTATAAGTTATGCCCTTGAAAACAATATAAGCCTGAAACAGAGCAGGCTTACAGCGGAGTCCGCTGAAATTGACGTGAAAACAGCCCGTTCCGCACTTTTCCCGAACCTGTCTTTCTCCACATCCCAAAGCCTTATCAACCGCCCATACCAGGAATCCAGCAGTACTGTCAGCGGGACCGAGATACTGTATTCGGAAAATTCGACAAATTACAGCGGGAACTATGGACTGAACGCATCGTGGAACATATACAGCGGCGGAGCCAACCGCAAGACCATCAGACAGAATGAACTGAATTCCAGGATTGCGCATCTTGACGCCGAGACAGCCGCGAACAGTATAGAAGAGTCGATTGCACAGACATACGTCCAGATTCTATACGCTGCAGAATCCGTGAAGGTAAATGAAAACACTCTTGAAGTGAGCATCGCGCAGATGGAACGCGGGAAGCAGCTTCTCGAAGCGGGCAGCCTTTCACGTGCGGACTATGCCCAGCTCCAGTCGCAGGTCAGCAGCGACAAGTACCAGCTTGTCTCGTCAGAATCCGCACTGCAGGACTACAAACTTCAGCTCAAGCAGCTCCTTGAGCTTGACCAGGACGAAGAGATGCTGCTTGCCATGCCGGAAATATCGGACGAGAATGTCATGTCTCTCGTGCCGTCCAAAAAGGATATATTCAACGCGGCCCTTGGCATAAGGCCGGAAATAGAAAGCGGTAAACTGAATGTTGAAATGTCTGAACTGAATATCGGGATTGCCAGAGCGGGGTTCCTTCCTACTCTAAGCCTCAGCGCCGGAATAGGTACAAATCACACTACAGGCACAGACTTCACTTTCACACAACAGATCAAAAACGGATGGAACAATTCCATCGGCCTCACTCTGAGTGTGCCGATATTCAGTAACAGACAGAACCGTAGCGCAGTGGAGAAAGCCAGGATTCAGTACCGGACAAGCGAACTGGACCTGATCCAGACACACAAGGACCTGTATAAGTCCATCGAAAACCTGTGGCTTGACGCAAACAGCGCCCAGACCCAGTATGATGCCGCAAAAGAGCAGGTCTCTAGTGCGCGTACGAGCTATGACCTTGTGAACGAGCAGTTCAGCCTCGGCATGAAGACTACGGTCGAGCTCCTTACCGAGAAAAACAATCTCCAGAGTGCGCAGCAGCAGCTCCTGCAGGCGAAATACATGGCCGTGCTTAACAAGGCGCTCCTGAGATTCTATGCTGGCGAGAAGTTCCGCCTGTGACACACGGCATAAGTACATTTGAGACAAATCACAATTGAAAAAAACATCATATGAAGAAGAACGTGAGAACTTTGCTATGGACAGCATTGGCTGCAGTGGCGGCCGCAGGTCTGGCTGCAGTGTTTTTTGCACACAGCCGGGGGAAAGAGCCGCAGCTGATATACGAGACCGCGACAGTCGGCAAGAATGACATATCGAGCTCTGTGACAGCGACAGGCACCATCGAGCCGGTCACTGAAGTCGAAGTGGGTACACAGGTGTCCGGCATTATTTCGAACATTTTCGTGGACTACAATTCAATAGTGAAAGAGGGTCAGGTGATAGCGGAAATGGACAAGGTCACCCTCGAGAGCGAGCTTGCATCTGCAGAGGCTTCATACGAAGGCAGCAAGGCCGAATACGAGTACCAGGAAAAGAACTACAGCAGGAACAAGGCCCTGCATGAGAAATCCCTGATAAGCGACACTGACTACGAGCAGTCATTGTACAATTACCGGATGGCCGAAAGTACTTTCCACAGCAGCGAGGCAGCACTGGCCAAGGCGCAGAGGAACCTGTCCTATGCCACCATCACTTCTCCTATTGACGGGGTGGTGATAGACCGGGCAGTAGAAGAGGGGCAGACAGTGGCGGCCGGATTCGAGACCCCGACACTTTTCACTATAGCCGCGGACCTGACACAGATGCAGGTCGTGGCGGATGTCGATGAAGCTGATATCGGAGGCGTAGCTGAAGGACAGAGAGTTACATTTACTGTGGACGCATATCCCGACGACTTGTTTGAGGGTAAGGTGACTCAGATACGCCTGGGAAGCAGCTCGGAAAGCAGTTCCTCCTCGAGCACGACCTCAGAAAGTGTCGTGACATACGAAGTCGTGATATCGGCCGCCAATCCGGAACTCAAGCTCAAGCCCAGGCTCACGGCCAACATAAACATCTACACCATTGACCGTCCCGGTGTCCTGAGTGTCCCTGCCAAAGCCTTGAGATTCACTCCTGAAGAACCTCTGGTCGGCAGCGACGCCACTATAATTGACTGTGAATCCCCGGTAAAAGTGTGGACACGTTCCGGCAATGTGTTTACTGCACACGCCGTGAAGACAGGCATCACCAACGGTGTGATGACAGAGATCCTGAGCGGAATCGAAGAGGGGACAGAGATAGTGTCCGGTGTGGAGTTCACGGCGATGGCAGAAAGCTCCGCCTCAGGCTCGTCCGAACGAAGTCCTTTCATGCCTGGGCCCCCTGACCGCAAAAACAGCAAAGAAAAGAAATGATGGGAAATAGAAATGTCATAGAACTGGACGATATCCGGAGGAATTTCCAGGTAGGTGACGAAACAGTGCATGCCCTCAGGGGGGTGTCATTCTCGATACGGGAAGGGGAATTCGTGACCATAATGGGAACATCCGGGTCAGGAAAGTCTACACTGCTCAATATACTTGGCTGCCTTGACACACCTACCTCCGGGGAGTACCTCCTGGACGGTATCCCTGTAAGGACGATGAGCAAATCCCAGCGTGCCCGCCTGCGCAACCGGAAGATAGGCTTCGTGTTCCAGAACTACAACCTTCTTCCGAAGACCACAGCAGTCGAGAATGTCGAACTTCCGCTGATGTACAACAGCCGTGTATCCTCTTCCGAACGCCGCAGGCGCGCCATAGATGCTCTTGTGGCCGTCGGTCTGGGCGACAGGCTCGAGCACAGGTCAAACCAGATGTCCGGAGGGCAGATGCAGAGAGTGGCCATTGCAAGGGCACTGGTCAATGACCCTGCCGTGATCCTTGCGGATGAGGCCACAGGAAACCTGGACACAAGGACATCTTTCGAGATACTGGTCCTGTTCCAGAAACTTCATGCGGAAGGCAGGACTATCATCTTCGTGACGCACAACCCGGAGATATCCCAGTACAGCAGCCGCAATATACGCCTGCGTGACGGGCATGTCATCGAGGACAGGGTAAACCCTGAAATACTTTCTGCAGAGGAGACACTCTCGACACTCCCTGTAAATGAAGATGATTGAGAACCAGAAATGCCATGAATATCACAAATCTTTTTAAAATAGCTTTCCGGGCCCTGGTCAACAACAAGATGAGGGCTTTCCTCACCATGCTGGGGATCATTATAGGAGTCGCCTCCGTAATCACTATGATAGCCATAGGGCAGGGGTCGAAGAAAAGTATCAGGGACCAGATTTCGGAGATGGGGTCCAACATAATAATGATCCATCCTGGCGGAGAACGCCGCGGAGGAGTCCGCATGGACCCTTCAGAGATGCAGACCCTGAAACTGGAGAATTACCAGACTCTCAGAGACGAGTGCGTCTACCTGTCGGGCATCAGCCCGAACGTATCGTCATCAGGACAGCTGGTGAGCGGTAACAGCAACTACCCCTCCTCTGTCACTGGTGTGGGGCTTGATTACCTTGATATCAGGCAGCTGAAGATAGAGGAAGGTGAAATGTTCACTGAAACTGACATCCACACTTCCGCCAAGGTCTGTGTCATCGGAAAGACCATAGCCGACAATCTCTTCCCGGACGGGAGTGATCCGGTAGGGCGTACAATCCGCTTCAACCAGGTGCCTTTCAGGGTCGTGGGAGTCCTCCAGTCAAAAGGATACAACTCCATGGGCATGGACCAGGACGACATTGTCCTTGCCCCGTACACCACAGTCATGAAGCGGCTGCTGGCAGTGACATATCTTGAGGGGATATTCGCTTCCGCCCTCAGTGAAGACATGACGGACTATGCCACTGAGGAAATCACCAGGATACTCAGGAGGGAACACAAGCTCAAGGAGGGTCAGGAGGATGATTTTGACATCAGGAGCCAGCAGGAACTCAGCGAGATGCTGAACACCACCACCGATTTGATGACGACACTTCTTGCCTGCATCGCAGGGATATCGCTCGTGGTCGGAGGAATAGGCATCATGAATATAATGTATGTCTCAGTGACCGAACGGACCAGGGAGATCGGACTCAGGATGTCAGTCGGTGCCAGGGGCGTGGACATACTCAGCCAGTTCCTGATAGAGGCGATCCTCATAAGCATAACCGGAGGTGTGATCGGAGTGCTTGCCGGCTGCGGGGCGAGCGCGGCCGTAAAATGGATAGCGCACTGGCCTGTCTATATCCAGTCGTGGAGCGTGGTGCTCTCGTTTGCCGTATGCACCTTGACAGGGGTGTTCTTCGGATGGTATCCGGCCAAGAAGGCATCTGACCTTGACCCTATCGACGCCATACGATACGAATAGCACCAGCACGGGCTTGCGCAGGATGATGCCCAGGACAGGAAATAACAGAGCAAGAAGGAAAATACGGATAATATTCATACCTTTACAGGTGTGTGCCGGTCGATTTTATATTATTTGCCGCATGGAAAAAGAGATCAGACGGATACGTTATATTGAACCCATGATCCATATCATGGTTTGGGTGATATTTTTCGGCTTCCCGTTCCTGATGATGACTAGCAGGGGAGAGACCGACATCATGAATCTTTTGCATCACATGGTCGTGCCTGTGTCATTCTGCCTGGTCTTCTATCTGAATTACTTCATATTCATACCCGGCTTCCTTTTCAAAGGGAAGACAAGGTCCTGGATACTGGTGAATGTGGCCATAGTGCTGTCCATAGGCATATTGATGCAACTGCTCCAGATTATCCTTTTCCCTGTGCCGTTCGGCGCAAGGCCGAAATTCAGGGCCAATCCCGGGATACTTTTCATGTTGAGGGACATCTTTTCCCTGACAGTGGTGATAGGCATAGCCGCATCCATCCAGCTGGGACGCAGATGGGTGAAGGCGGAGGACGCCAGGAAAGAGGCGGAGCGCCTGATGATAGAAGCGGAAAGAGTCCGCACGGAAGCCGAGCTCAAGAACCTGAGGAACCAGCTGAACCCTCATTTCCTGCTGAACACGCTGAACAATATATACGCCCTCATAACATTTGACACTGTACGGGCACAGTCTGCCGTGTCCCAGCTGAGCAAACTCCTTGGCTATGTGCTGTATGACAACCAGAGGAAGTCAGTCCCGCTTTCAAGGGAAATTGAATTTATCAGGAATTACATTTCCCTCATGAAGATACGCTTCACAAGCGACCTGGACCTGAAAGTGGATATAAGTGTCCCGGAGGACAGCCGCACGGAAATAGCGCCTTTGCTGTTTATTTCGTTGATAGAAAATGCGTTCAAGCATGGTGTGGCCCCTGTCGGCAAAAGTCTTGTCTCCATCTCTGTCAGGGAGACCCCCGATGAGGTCATCTGCGACACTACCAATACCTTCCATCCTAAAGGGAGGTCCGACAGGAGCGGCTCCGGTATCGGTCTGGAGCAGCTGGGAAGACGTCTGGACCTGCTTTATCCCGGGCGGTATACCTGGGTGTACGGCCCTGACCCCGCTATGGAGCTATACCGTTCAGTGCTGACCATAAAGAAATGAGACATGATACTGAAATGCGCAATCGTTGATGACGAGCCTCTGGCTCTGGACCTTCTGGAGAGCTATGTGAAAAGGACACCGTCCCTTCAGTTCTGCGGCAAATACCATAGCGCCCTTGAGGCCATGCCTGCCTTGAAGGAGAGCCATGTGGACCTGCTGTTCCTGGATATACAGATGCCGGAGCTTGACGGTATCTCATTCTCCACTATGGTAGGCCAGGATACAAGGGTCGTCTTCACCACGGCTTTTGCCCAATATGCCATAGACGGGTACAAGGTGAATGCGCTTGACTATCTCCTCAAGCCTATCTCCTACGAGGAATTCATACGTTCGGTCAACAAAGCCATGGAATGGTTCATGCGCACATCCCCTGCATCCTCATATCCGGAACCGTCCGCAGAAGGGAAAAGCATAATTGTCAAGAGCGACTACAAGCTGGTGCAGATCCGGCTTGATACTATATTATATATAGAAGGGCTCAAGGATTACGTGAAGATTTACCTGGACTCGCAGCAGACTCCGGTAGTCACCCTCATGAGTATGAAATCCCTTGAGAATGCTCTTCCGTCTGACAGTTTCATGCGTGTGCACAGGTCATTTATCGTCAATACCGGCAAGATACGCATCATAGACAGAAGCCGGATTGTATTCGGAGATACATATGTCCCTGTCGGGGACAATTATAAGGAAGCCTTCCAGCGCTTTCTTGATTCCCGCATGAGGATTTGACATATAATATTGGTTATTGCTTTAATTGTCGTATATTAGATGCCCCATTAATAACACTTTTAGACAATATGCGACATCTATTTTTTAAAACGATGGCTATAACGCTATCTTTAAGCGCTTTATCAGTGGTGCCAGCTATGGCGCAGACCAATTCCAAGCCATTTGTCATCCCGGAACTGAAAGAATGGACCGGAAAGACCGGCGATTTTCCCATCACACCCCAGACAAGAATCGTCTACCCTGAGTCAGATACTGAATTGCAGCGTATTGCAGAAGTATTCAGCAGTGATTTCGCTGTGATGTCCGGCATCGGACTGGAGGTCTCCGGAGAGAAACCGGCTGCGGGAGACATCATCTTCTCCATCAGGAAGGACAAGGAACTCGGGACAGAAGGGTATTCCATCGCCATATCGGACAGGGTGAAAGTCACTGCACCGGACTACAAGGGTATTTACTGGGCGACCCGCACACTTCTACAGATGTCCGAGCAGACTGGCTTCAGCACATTGCCAAAAGGTACAGTCCGGGACTTCCCTGACTATGTTGTCAGGGGATTCATGATGGACTGCGGAAGGAAATATATCCCGCTAGCCTATCTGGAGAAACTCGTGAAAATCATGTCGTACTATAAGATGAACACATTGCAGGTCCATCTCAATGACAACGGTTTCAAGCAGTTCTTCCAGGATGACTGGGACCGTACCTATGCCGCGTTCCGCCTTGAATGTGACACTTTCCCTGGACTCACTGCCCGTGACGGGTCCTACACCAAGGATGAATTCCGTGATTTCCAGAAGCAGTCGTCAGACATGTACGTGGAGATTATTCCGGAAATAGATGCGCCTGCGCATACACTCGCATTCAGCCATTATGATCCTGAACTTGGAAGCAAGGAATACGGCATGGACCATCTGGACCTTTTCAATCCGAAGACATATGAATTCATGGACGCGCTTTTCAAGGAATATCTGGAAGGGGATGACCCTGTGTTCGTGGGGCCTAAGGTACATATCGGTACTGACGAGTACTCAAACAAGGACCAGGCTGTCGTCGAGAAATTCAGGGAATTCACTGACCGCTATATCAAATATGTAGAGGGCTTCGGCAAGCAGGCATGCGTCTGGGGTGCCCTGACCCATGCGAAAGGGGAGACCCCTGTAAAGTCAGAAAACGTCATCATGAGTGCGTGGTACAACGGCTATGCTGACCCTAAGGACATGGTAAGCCAGGGGTACAAGCTCATAAGCATACCTGACGGCCTGGTGTATATGGTGCCAGCCGCCGGATATTATTATGACTATCTCAACACCGGCTACCTGTATGACAACTGGACACCTGCCCATGTAGGGGACGTTGTCTTTGAAGAAAAAGATCCTTCAATCCTGGGAGGAATGTTTGCAGTATGGAATGACCATGTCGGTAACGGCATATCTGTCAAAGATATACATCACCGTCTATTCCCTGCGCTCCAGACACTTTCAGGGAAAATGTGGACAGGCGCATCTGTCACCGTGCCTTACAGCGAGTTTGACACCAGGCGGCTTTCGCTCTCCGAGGCTCCGGGAGTGAACGAGCTCGGCAGGGCAGGGGAGCCTGGGTCGCTGGTCTACAGCGTATCTTCTCTGGTACCAGGTACGGAAGTCCCTTTCCGTGAGATCGGGTATGACTATACTGTGTCGTTTGATATTACAGGCGCAGAAGAGAAGCCGGGGACAGAGCTGTTCCGTTCGGAGTCAGCTGTCTTTTATCTGGCGGATCCGGTCAAAGGTCAGTTCGGCTACGCACGTGACGGCTATCTGTACTCACTTGATTTCAGACCATATCCTGGAGAGAAAGTCCATATCGAGATCCAGGGTGACAGCAAATCTACTGTCCTGAAAGTAAACGGACGTGTATTTAAAGACAACAATACATATAAAATATGGTGCAAGGAGGGTGAGGCTCCGCTCAGCCAGGTACGTACTCTGGTCTTCCCTCTAGGAACAGCAGGAGACTTCAACAGCAAGATCACAAATTTTGAAATCTACAACTTCAAAAAGTAAATTTTTTTCTTCTTCGGGCCGGTTGTTATAACCGTGTGCGGTCCAGGGGCTTGCGGGCGTCCGAGCCGGCCCGTTGCCGGATGCTGCGAGGAAAAAGCAGGAAAAAAAGTGCGAAAAAATTTGGAAGTAAAGAAAAAAGCAGTACCTTTGCAATCCCGTTCGGGAAATGAGAGACAGGAAAGCGGCGGAAGGGCATCCGGGACGGCAAGAAAGAGAGATC
>JADIMB010000015.1 GCA_017694995.1 Candidatus Cryptobacteroides faecavium
GATCTCTCTTTCTTGCCGTCCCGGATGCCCTTCCGCCGCTTTCCTGTCTCTCATTTCCCGAACGGGATTGCAAAGGTACTGCTTTTTTCTTTACTTCCAAATTTTTTCGCACTTTTTTTCCTGCTTTTTCCCCGCAGCATCCGGCTCCGGGACGGCTCGGACGCCCGCAAGCCCCTGGACCGCACACGGTTATGACAGCCGGCCCGAAGAAGAAAAATTTGAAAAAAATTATTGCATGAAGAGGATGATGTCAGAAATCCGGGAAACAATGTCAGGCTGATGAATTACCGCTATTGATAGACATGTTTACCAGAATAATTGGCCTGATGGTTCACGGATTGGGTTCAACCATGCACCTCCTTGCCCATGCCTCATATCTGCCGACCATCTCTGAAAGACGTTCCGGATACTCAGAAGCAAGGTTGTGCTGCTCGCTGCGGTCCTCATTGAGGTTATACAGTTCCCATGCGGCCTTGTTCCCAGGCTTTACAATCTTCCAGCCGTGGGCGGAAAGGAATGCGCACTCGTTGAAATGTTCAAAACCGAGGTATTCATGTCCTTTCCTGTGGCCGGTCCTGAATATAGGGACAAGGCCCATACCTTCCATCGGGATAATGTCGTGCCCTTTATATGTCTCAGGATATTCAGCATCAGCAAGTTCTACACAGGTAGCCATAATGTCCATGACATGTCCAGTCTCTTCTGTAATACTTCCGGCTCTCTTTTTACCGATGCCTTTCGGCCAGAAGGCAATCATAGGAGTACATATGCCGCCCTCATACGATTTGGCTTTCCAGAAACGGAACGGGGTATTCGCCACATTTGCCCATTCCGCACCGATGGATGCATAAGTCGTTTCCGGCCCCGGCATCACCTCCTTCTGTTTTGGATAGACCATCCGGCGCCCGTCGCGGGTCATGTCAGGACGGTCATTGTCTCCCGGAGAGTAATTCTGGCAAACCTCACTGCTGCATCCGTTGTCACTCATGAATAATATTAAGGTGTTGTCAAGTTCCCCGGTCTGTTCAAGCGCCTCGATGACCTCGCCAATCCCCTGGTCCATACGGTCCACCATGGCAGCGTGTACTGCCATGGCTCTTGCATCCCACTCTGCAGTAGGGTTTTCTTCCCAACTGTCCTTGAACTGACGCTCAGACAGGAAGTCCTTCCGGCCACCGAAAAGACCCACCTCCTTCTGCCTTTCATAACGCGCATTGCGTATTTCCTCCCATCCGCATTTGTATATGTCTCTGTATTTTTCTATATCCTCAGGCAACGCATGGAGAGGCCAGTGAGGAGAAGTGTATGCAAGATACATGAAGAAAGGACGGTCCTCCCTGGCGTATTCCCGGATTTTGGAAGCCGCCCTGTCAGACAAAGCCTGTGTAATATAATAGCCCTCCGGTACATCCTTGACCGGCACCTCACCTTCAACCAGACTGAACGGATCGAAATAGTCCACGACTCCATATATAATACCGTAATGGCTGTCGAATCCCCTGTTGACAGGATAATTGCACAAATCGGAATAGGTATCATAGAACACCTGGTGGTTCAGCCAGTCTCTCTGATCCTTGCGCAACGGGGTCTCAGCCACATGCCATTTCCCCACCATACTTGTACGGTATCCGGCTTCCTTGAGAACCTCGGCTATGGTCACGGCATTTCTCGAAAGAGTCCCGCGGTATCCAGGAAGATGATCATCGAATGTCATCCTTCCTATACCGGCCTGATGCTGGTATAGGCCAGTCAGCAACGAGGCCCTGGTAGAGCAGCTCCTGCAGTCACACTACCGGCTGCCAGTACCGACAGCGGTAAAAGCATTTTTTCTGGTTTCATCGGAAATAACGTGGATGTGTCGAATTTATATACAATCCGTTGGACGAAATTACAAAAAATTGGTCTAATCAAACATCAGGCTTATATTTGAAGAGCATTTACCGCATGGATTTACGGGGAGAACTTTTCTGAATTATCAGATATGTCAAGCTGAAAGAATCCAGGAAAATTATACCTGAAAGGTCCATAAAAGAATTTTTGAGAAAATTTAAACAGTTCCTTAATCAGATACAGAAGTAATGGACAGTAATAAGACTGAAGTTTCAGCAATGCAGCCACTCAGGGCAGCACGGGTATTTCCGGCAGCGGCGCTCGCAGTCACCGGGCTCGCAGCGGCAGGATGCGCCCAGGCAAACGACAGGCAGGAAAAGCCTAATGTCATCCTCATCTACATCGACGACATGGGATACTCCGATATAAGTGCTTTCGGAGGAAACTACACCCTTACCCCGAATATCGACAGGATAGGCCAGGAGGGCATACAGTTCAACCAGTATTATACCGCATGCCCTATCAGCTCCCCTTCACGTGTGGGTGTGACCACCGGCATGTACCCGACCAAATGGGGCATCACCACATTCCTGAACGACAGGAGGGCGAACTGCAGCAACAAGTCGAACGACTATCTCAGGCCGGAGGCACCGACACTTGCACGTTCCATGAAGGCGGCAGGATATGCAACCGGGCATTTCGGGAAATGGCACATGGGCGGAGGCCGCGACGTAAAGGACATGCCGCAGATACCGGAGTACGGATTTGACGAATACAGCTCTACATGGGAGAGCCCGGATCCGGATCCGCTGCTTACCGCCTCCAACTGGATATGGAGCGACCAGGACAGCGTCAAGCGCTGGGAGAGGACCGAATATTTCGTGGACAAGACACTGGACTTCCTCAAAAGGCACAAGGGGCAGCCTTGCTATGTAGACCTCTGGCCGGATGACATGCACACGCCTTACGTGCCGTCACAGGAGGCATACGAAAAGAGCGGCAAGGGAGGCTTCTGGGAAAAGGAGGTAAACTTTACCCCCGTACTCGCAGAACTTGACAGGCAGATAGGACGCCTGCTCGACGGTCTTGAGGAACTGGGTATCGCAGACAACACCATCATCATCTTCACCAGCGACAACGGACCTGACCCGAGCTATAAGAACGGGCGTACCGCAGGTCTGAGAGGACAGAAAGGCACCCTCTATGAAGGAGGCATCAGGCTTCCGTTCATGGTGCGCTGGCCAGCAAAAATCAAGGCCGGACAGGTGAACAACGAGACCGTACTCTGCAGCATCGACCTCTTCCCCACTATCTGCGCACTGGCAGGTGTAGAGCCGCGGACAGGAGAATACGAACTGGACGGTCTGGACTTCAGCAAGACTTTCCTCGGCAAACAGGACACGAAGCGCAAGAGCCCGATGTTCTGGGAGTTCGGACAGCATTTCGTGGGCAAGCCGCTTCCAGGGAACGCATACCAGACACGCAGCCCGAACATCTGCATGAGGGACGGGGACTGGAAACTCCTTGTCAACTATGACGGTACCATGACAGAGCTGTACAACCTCGCGGATGACAAGTACGAGACCACCAATGTTGCGGAAAAATATCCTGAAATCACAGGAAAGATGAAGAAACAGGCCATTGAATGGTACAATGACTCCTTCCGCAAACATGCAGGGGAGCTCACCGGACCGCGGCCGAAACAGAAAACAGAATAACCGAAATCAATACAATTATATATTAACGTGAATTCGATGAATTTAATTCATTAAATTACATCGAATTACCTATTAAGGAACAGGCCTGTGGCCTGCGACAGGGCCCCCAGCGAGGGGGCGGATGGGGGTGGCGCCCCTTAACAAGGGGCTGTCACGAAGTGACTGGGGATTAGACCATAGGATTAAACGCATGTTTAATCATTAACGTCAGTGTGACGGATTCCGG
>JADIMB010000016.1 GCA_017694995.1 Candidatus Cryptobacteroides faecavium
ATCTTCGGCAGGGGAAAGTGATAGTAGTGGTGGATGACCCGGACCGCGAGAACGAGGGGGACGTTATCTGTGCAGCAAAATATGCCACTGCGGAGAATGTTAACTTCATGGCATCGTATGCCAAGGGGCTGATATGCATGCCCATGAGCAGGGAACTGACAAAGAAACTGGCTCTGTCCCAGATGGTCACGGACAATACCGACAACCACTGCACGGCTTTCACTGTCTCCATAGACCATGTCTCCACAGGAACGGGCATTTCGGCGGCAGAGCGTTCTGTGACTGCGGTGAAATGCACCGGCCCTGACGCCCGGCCGGAGGATTTCCGGAGGCCGGGGCATATGTTTCCTCTTGAGGCAAGGCCCGGAGGCGTGCTCGAGCGTAAAGGCCACACTGAGGCTACAGTGGACCTTATGAAAATAGCCGGCCTGGGGGAGTGCGGCCTGTGCTGTGAGATAATGTGTGATGACGGCACTATGATGCGGACCTCGGGGCTCCTTGAGTTCGCCCGCATCCACGGGCTTAAGATCATCACTGTGGAGAGCATCGTCAGATACCGGATGCATACGGAAAAGTGGATGGAAAGGGTGACAGACGTGCCTCTGCCTACAAGATACGGCACATTCCGTATGCTGGGGTATGTGAACAGGATAAACGGAGAGCATCATGTGGCCCTGGTGAAAGGTGATGTGTCTTCGGATGGACCTGTGCTGTGCAGGATCCATTCGGAGTGCCTTACCGGCGATGTGTTCGGGTCCATGAGATGCGACTGCGGGGAGCAGCTTGCGGAGGCTCTCCGGCGCATAGAGAAGGCCGGGCGGGGAGTGCTGCTCTATCTGAGGCAGGAGGGGAGAGGCATCGGCCTGATAAACAAGCTGAAGGCTTATGAACTGCAGGAGAAGGGCATGGACACTGTGGAGGCCAATATCGCCCTCGGGTTCCCGGCTGACCTCAGGGAATACGACACCGGGGGCGCCATCCTGGCTGACCTGGGCGTAAGGAAGCTTGTGCTGATGACCAACAATCCTTTGAAAATCGAAGGGCTGGACCATTACGGGATAGATGTGGCAGGACGTGATCCGATAGAGATGACCTGCAACGAGAAGAACCGTATGTACATGTATACCAAGTACAAGAAAATGGGGCATATGCTGCATTTCAGCCCTGATGATACCGGTTTCTGATGCCAGTGGCGGATTCCGGTCATGAATATTGATTATTCAGGCTAATATTATTAAACGTAAATTCGTCGAATAGACGTTAATATAAATACTTGATTATGAAAGTGATAGAAGGAAATCTTTCAGCTGCCGGCCAGAGGATAGGCATAGTTGCGGCACGTTTCAATGAGTTCATAACATCAAAGCTTCTGGGCGGGGCCGAGGACTCCTTCCTGCGCCACGGAGGGGAGGCTGACAACCTTGAAGTGGCATGGGTCCCCGGTTCATTCGAGATACCGCTCATAGCCAAGAAGATGGCAAAGTCTGGAAAATATGATGCAGTGGTCTGCCTGGGGGCTGTGATCAGGGGAGCCACACCGCACTTTGACATGGTGGCGAACGAAGCCACCAAAGGAATAGCCAATGTAGGGCTCCAGAGCGATATCCCCGTGGTTTTCGGGGTGCTCACCACGGATTCCATCGAGCAGGCCGTAGAACGCGCGGGGACCAAGGCCGGCAACAAAGGCTTCGACGCCATGACAACGGCGATTGAAATGGTCAACCTGATCGGAAAGCTCGGATGAGGGTGATGGCGGCGGTTTACCGCGCTGATGCCGGGCGGATGTCCTGCTTCTCCAGGATCTTCCTGATAAGATAGGAGGCGTTCATGTTCCTTGCGATACCGGGGCTGATTCTGTAGGTGTACCGAATTTCGTCCGACAGCTCTATCTCGAAACGGTAGTTGGAGAATACCGCGCTGTCCTTTTCCCCGGCTTCCGCGAGTCCGAGGTCATGCGTGGCCACTATTCCGGACACGTCGTATTTCTTGAGCTCTTCCAGCACCATGGCGGAGCCGTTGAGCTTGTCGGCGGAGTTGGTCCCTTTCAGTATTTCGTCCAGTATGACCAGCGTGTATCCGCCTGATCTGATTTTCTCCAGCATCTGGCCCAGCCTGAGCAGCTCTGCCTGGAAGTAGGAGATGTCCGCCGAGAGGTTGTCCGTGGTGCGCATGCTCGAAAACAGGGCCACGGGTACGAAAGCGAACTTTTCAGCGCAGACAGGGACTCCGTTGCACGCCAGGACGAACGATATCCCTATTGTCCGGAGGAATGTGCTCTTGCCTGCCATGTTGGCCCCTGTGACTATGGCTATGTTGTGCCTTTTGAGGGTGAAGCTGTTGGGCACGGGACTGTTTCTCCACAGGAAAGGATGGTATATGCCTTCTGCGCTGATTATCACGTCGGAAGAGCTGTCAAGAATCGTCGCTCCGGTGTTTTCCGGATGGTTGGACGCATATGTTGCCAGACTTGTGAGCGCGTCGAATTCCGCCACATGGCCTGTCCAGCCCTTTATCCGGGGCAGGTATTTCCTGCACCATCTGTCGAAAAGCACGGACAGGACCATGTCATACATCAGTATGCCGTTCAGTAGCATGTACATCACGAAATTCCCTCTCTGGTCGAAAAGGTTGAGCAGAGAGGCCAGCTTCCTGACCGCTTCTATGCTTCCCTGCCTGTCCTTGAACAGACCCTGCTGCAGCTCTTTGAGCACAGGGGATGTGAACTGGCTTCTGCCGATCAGCTCAAGAAGTCCCAGATAGGCCTTGCATTCGCTGAACAGCTCACCGGTCTGCCCGGCTGTCTGTCCGGTCTTCCTTGCTGATGCGGCCGAGACAGTGAGCTGGATTACGAACATCCCCCAGAAGTACGGCCACGGAAGGACGCCTGCAATCCAGCATATGAGGAAAATAACTGTGGCCGAGGCAGATACTGCGGCCACGCCCATCCTGAGGAGGGATTTCCGGCTTGTGCCGACTGTGAGCTTCCCGTTTTCCAGGTAGCTTTCCGCCAGAAGGTCGAGTCCTTTGCCTATGCAGGGGTTTGAGAGGAAGTCCAGTCTCCACTTTCCTGCGGCTGCGAGTTCGGACACGGCCTCCTGCCGTCTTGCGATCTCTTCCGGATCGGACGGGAGATGTGTGAGTTTCCGTGCCAGGGCATCCCTTCCTTTGAGGGTGACGGTCCTGTTGATGCGGTTGAAAAACGACCTGGGGCCGAATATGTCCATGTCATAGGAATATTCGTGACGGATGTCGATGTACCCGGAGCCGTCGTCGAATGGGGAGAAGTCCCCTTTCAGGTACGCCAGCTCATTCTCGCATACCTTTATCCTGGCCTGGAGGGCGGAGATCCGCTTCCTGCATATCTCATCCGCCTTGACAGCAGCCATGTATGACAGCACCGACAGGACAATGCCTGCAGTCTCCAAAGCCCCCGCCCCGTCCCTGACCGTGAACCATACTGCCGCTATTATGCCGGCGAAGAAGGCCAGCTTGCATGCCGCAAGGGCGTTGCTCCTCCTTCCCAGCTTCTCTTCCCTGGACCTGAGGCCGTCCAGCAGGCTGTGATAATCCTGTTCCGTCATTTTTGTTTCCTTGTCTTCTTAAACAATCCTGAAATGTCTGTCGCAGCTGCCCTGCCGGCTATTGCCGACACTCTCCCCGGGGCTTTCGCGCACATGCCTTCCGGAGTCCTGTGCAGCGGGTCAGGGAGCACGCAGGCTATCGCTGCCGCCTGGCGGCGGGTCAGCTGAGAAGCGTCCTTCCCGTAGTATCGCCTGGCCGCCGCACCTGCCCCGAACAGGCCGTCTCCGGTCTCGGCTATATTCAGATATACTTCCATTATCCGCTCCTTGCCCCATATATACTCTATGAGCACGGTGTAGTATGCCTCGACCCCTTTCCTGAACCACGTGTCGCTGCAGAAGGTGAAGCAGTTCTTGGCTGTCTGCTGCGAGATGGTGCTGCATCCGCGGATTCTTTTCCCTTTCTCCAGGTGTTCCTCGAGCATTTTCCTCATTTCCCTGAAGTCGAATCCGTGGTGCTCCAGGAATCTGCCGTCTTCTGAAGCGATCACGGCCTGTATCATAGCCGGGGAGATGTCATCTAGCCTTGTCCATTCCTGCTGTATCCTGTAGCCGTCTTTCCTGATATTCTGGAATGTCCTCTTTATCATCAGCGGGGTCACCTTCACGGGGACATATTTCAGCAGGAGCACTTGTGCAATGCTGAATATGGCCAGTGAAAGCGGAATCCACACCAGTACGGTGCGGAGCAGTCTTCTGCGTCCCTGATGTCTGTGTCTGCGCTGTGATGGCATCTTGTAATGTAGTTATTTACTGTGGCCTGTATCCTATCCGCGGATGTGTATCCTGCTTGAGGTGGCATCTGTCTTTTTCACCTCTATATATACGGGTATCTTTTTCTGGAGCTCTTCCATGTGCGTGATCATGCCTATGTGCTTGCCGCTGGCTGTGTTGAGTTTCTCCAGGGCGTTCATCACGCTTCCCAGCCACTCATGGCTGAGAGTCCCGAAGCCTTCATCGATGAAGATGGTGTCCACGCTGATGCTGCTTTCCGCCATGCCGGACAGCCCGAGCGCAAGGGCAAGCGACACTATGAAGCTTTCCCCTCCCGAGAGGGTGTTCCCGGAGCGGATGATGTTGTCCTCGTTGTCCTTGACAAGGATGAGCAGGGAGCCGGGCTGGGCCGTGAGCTCATACCGTCCTGATATCCGTCTCAGATAGCGGTTGGCGTGGTTGAGGATGTCCTGCATTATGTAGCTCTGCGCTATCTTCTTGAAGGATGCCCCGTCGGCACCTCCGAAAAGCCCGTTCAGCCTTGACCATTTCTCGAACATGCCCTTTTTCATGTCCCGTACTGCGGCCTTGCCGGAAAGCAGCCTGAGGCTGTTTTCATTCTCCTCCAGCCTGCTCTGCAGCTTTCCTTTGGCTGTGCTCCTCTCCTGCGTCAGGGCAAGCGTACTGGCCTTGCACTCGGCCAGGGCTTCTCTCTTCTGAGGAAGGCCCGGGTCTTCAGAAAAGGCTTTGTCCAGGATGCCGCGGTTGAGCGATATGGTATTAATGCCTGCGATGATTCTGGAGTTGCAGTTCTCCACGGATTCCCTGAGGGACCCCCAGCTTATGGCCGCATTGCCCTGGAACTTGGCTGCAGCTGTGTCCTGTGCTGTGAAGTCCGGGTTCTCTTTCATGATGCCTTCCCTGATGCTCTCGGCAGTTTCCACGGTCTGGCTGAGTGTCTGGATGTGCTCCTGGATGCTTTCACGTTTCCTGAGAAGGCTTTCGTAGACCTCGGCCTCGTTTTCAAGCCCTTTGATGAAGGCTTCCGCATCCGCTTTCCACCGGTCGCGCCAGTCCCTGTACAGTATCAGCCTGTCGGCGTTTGCCAGCGACTCGTCCCTGGAGCGCTCCGCTGTCCTTATGCTCACTGCGTATGTGTCTATGAGCCCCTGTATCCTTATTATCTCTTTCTCCAGGGCCTCTTTCCCCGAGCGGAGAGGCTCGTATGTATCCCTGGCGTATTCTTCCGCTTTCCTGCGGGCGGATGCTATGGCCATGTCCCGGAGACGGATTCCGGCAAGGTCTTTTTCATTTGCCTCCCTTGTCTTTTCCAGCCGCTCCTTGAACCTGGCGACTGACACTTCCGGGTCTTCATCCTTGTCCAGCCCGAGTCTTTCATATCTTTTCATGAAGTCCACGCTTCGCTGCACTATCTCGTTCCCCAGCTTTTCAAGGTCTGCACTCTTCCGGATGATTTCCTTCTCCTTTACGCTTATCTGTGTGCTGAGCCTGGTCACTTCATTCCGCGCACCCTCAAGGGCTTCTTTCTTTTTCTCCCTTGTTTCCAGTACCTGGCGGAGCATTTCTTCATCGTTTTCTTCAGAAGGCAGTATATGGATTTTCGAATGGCATACAGGACACTCTTCAGCCCCTGTCATGCGGAGCCTTTCCCTCAGCTCCACCACGAACTTGTCAGTGGATTCCCTGTGTCTCCGGTATATCATATCGGCTTCATTGAAGGATTCTTCCGCCTTGGCCGCGAGTGCGGCTGCCGCTTCCAGGAGCTCCCTGTCCCTTGCTGTCTCGGACTGCAGCTCCTTCAGGGCCTGCTTTTCTGTCTCAATGCGTCTCCTGTCGGCGCTTATGCCGCCCAGTACAGACTCTGCTCCTGTCACGGCTTTCTGCCATTTCCCTATATCCTGTCTGGTCTTTTCTATCTTTTCAGGCTGCATCACGGCCTTTGCGTCCTCGGCCTCCCGTACGGCTTTCTGCAGGGCCTCCAGTTCCCTGGCGGCGGATTCCATCCCTGCGGATTTGTCCGCGTGTGTCTTCATGGCGGCTTCAAGTGCGGCACGGGCCTCCTTCTCGGATGTCTGCAGGGATGCTATGCATTCCTCTTGCCTGGTGACGTTGCGCAGATTCTCCGCTATCGTCTGTACGGACCTGAGCATGGGCGCGCTCTGCTCCTTCGCTCCGAGCTCCCTTGTGACGGCGCGCAGTTCCTCCTGCATCCCCGCAAGCGCGGCGCGGTCATATCCGATACCGGCGCACAGGACAAAGAACTTCTCCTTCCCTTTTTCCCTTGCGGCTTCCGCCTGCCTGATGTCAGCGCCGGCGGCCGCGATTTTGTCGAATGCAGCCATCAGGCTGTCAATAAGTGTGATCCTGGCGTAGCCGGCTTCTATCTCCTTGTCAATCTCCCGTATTTCCCCGGTGCATCTTGATACTTCTTCTTCCGGCATGACGCTTACGGAGCGGACTTCCGTCTCGGCTGTCTCATATTCGCGCTTTGCGCTTATGTATCTGTCGTAAATTCCTTTCCCGATGCCGGCATATATCCCGGTACCGGTTATTTTCTCGAGGATGTCGGACTTGTCCTTCGCCTCCGCCTTGAGGAACCTGGTGAATTCCCCCTGCGCAAGCATGGATGTCCTGCAGAACTGGTCGAAGTCCATCCCCGTGATTTCCTCCATGCGGGATGGGGTGGCTTTACACTGGCGTCCGGTACTGTCTGTGACAGTCCATGTCTCGCTGTCCAGGTCCCGGGCCCTTGTCCTGAGCCGGCAGCTCCACTCGGCCATGTAGACTTTCCCGTCCGCCCCTTCAAAGTCAAGACTGGCGTATCCGTATGCTTCTCCTTTCTTCAGGAGCTGGTTCACCTTCTTGATGTCGATCATCTGGCCGTTGTCGCTGTATTTCGTGTCGTCGGACGCCTTTGCGTTGCTCAGACGCGGAGTCCTGTTGTACAGGGCAAGGCAGATGGCGTCGAGGATGGTCGTCTTGCCGCTCCCGGTCTCTCCGCAGATAAGGAAGACGGGGGCGCTTCGCAGAGGTTCGGCCGTGAAGTCGATCTGTGCTTCTGAGATTGATGCTATATTGCTGATTGTCAGTTTTCTGAGTTTCATGGCATCCTGTTTTGCGTTGCTGTGTCTCTGATTACATCCTCGAGGAGGGTCCTGAGGTCCTGGGGGAATTCGTCACCTGTGGTCTCCCTGTAGA
>JADIMB010000017.1 GCA_017694995.1 Candidatus Cryptobacteroides faecavium
CTCAGGGCTGCGGCCGATTCCCTTGTTGACCGTGTACTCCGCCATAATCAGAGGAAGAATGAACGTAAGATGGTGGCGGCGACAATCAAGAAAATGCAGGCACCGAACCACGAGGCCGCCGTCTTGGAAGTGTCCGGGTCGCCGGACGAGAACTTGGAATAGACCTTCACGCCTCCGATAAGGCCGACCACGGCTCCGATGGCATAAATCAGTTTGGTTCCCGGATCGAAATAGGAAGTGACCATGTTGGTGGCTTCGGTGATACCGCCGATACCATTACCCTGGGCGAAAGCCCCTGTCGTTGCAAGCAGCGCCATGGCTGCAAAAAAGAATCTTTTTTTCATGTGTCGAAACTTTTAATTGGTGAGACAAAAAATGATTTCGACTGCGAATGTATAGCATATAATTCATTGATTTACAAGTCTGTCGATATGTGTCACCGGGTGTCGTCACGTTACATCGGCAGGGTGTTCCCGGGAAGGTGAAAACCGTATGGAAGGCGTCCTTTAATCCTTACCGCAAAGGTACCCCCGTGTCCTGACGGATGCGGCAAGGCGGACCGCCGCACGGCCGTCAGGGAGAAAATCATCCTCGCTGCGCTTGCGGTATTTTCTCCCGCCGGGCCTTGCCGCATACCGGACACGGGGCTGTCAGGCCGGTAAGGAATTAAACTCCGGCAGGTAAAAGCCGGGGATGGTAACACTAAAAAACAGAAAATTATGGATATGAAAGAAAGGAAAGTGGCGGCGTTCACGGGCCACAGGAAGAAAAGGCTGCTGCGTGAAGGCACGGACAGACAGGTTCCGGTCAGCCGAATCAGGGAAGAAGTCGCGGACCTGGTCATGTACCTGTACGGGCAGGGATACCGGGAGTTCTATTCAGGCATGGCCGAGGGGTTCGACATGATAGCGGCGGAAGCGGTCCTGCAACTGAGGGAACACCATAAAGACATGGCATTGGTGGCGGCAATTCCTTTCAGGGCCCAGCCCGCATGGTTTGACCCTCAGGACCAACTGCTTTACCGTGAACTGCTCGGAGAAGCGGACAGGGTGGTCATGCTCTCTGAAAAGTATTACAGGGGATGCTACCTGCGCCGGGACGAATACATGGTCAGCAGGGCCTCCATCGTGGTGGCGTATTGGGACAATGTCCGTGAGGGCGGCACTTACTATACAGTCAGGAAGGCCGTGGAAAGGGGGCGCAGGGTCATCAATCTGTACACGGGCGAGGAAATAACAGGAGTGACGGATTTGTAAAAAACATTAACAATAAATACAAAACAAAGATGAGAAGAACAGAAAAAGAGAAATCCATGCCGCCGGGGGAACTGCTCCGGCAGGCGGAAAATCAGCTGGTGTCCGCACTCTGCGGCATCCGGGAAAATCCCGACGGATGGCTGCCGCATACCGTATATGTGGAGGAGGAAGGCGACTGCCCGGTATATACCATGTACCGTCTGCTGGACATCCGGAAGGACGGAGGCTGTACATTGTACAATCCGCAGACGGGAGAACACTTCACTTCCAGGCACCTGCGTGAAATCAACATCGAGTGGCTCGTCACCCTCTGGGAACGGTACCTTGAACTGCGTCCGGAAAAGCGTGCGGCTTCCGTTCCGGAAACTTGCCCGGGAAAAGGGACGGACATCCGTGTCTTCGTATGGTACTGCGGTCTGACGGGACGGAACGTGTCCGATGACAGGCTGGTCAGAATGTGGAAGGAATCACCGCTCCGAAGTACGGAGAATCCGGAGGATGAAACGCTTTATGAGGTGGAATGCCTGACACTGGACGAACTGGCGGAGCGCATCAACGATGACTGTTTCGCCTATACGGAGGATTATGTCCGCTTCATTGATATGGGACACCTGTGACCGGATATGGAATGACATGAAAAATCCCCCCTGCATCTCCCACGTTAGGAAGATACAGGGGGATATGAAGCCCGGCATTTATTCCGCCGTCACGGAAGAAACGGCATCCCGTTCCTTCCGCCGTCTGTCCTTTTCCTTTTTCCGCTGCTGCTTCTTGATTTCCATATCCTTTAATATCTGCTTCAGCGGCCTGACCGTTTCCGGCTCTTCACGCTTGAAGCGCTTGAAATAGATGTCCTCGATAAACTGCGGCAGAGGGGCTTTCCACGGCTCCTGCCTGTGGTTGTCGATTTTCCCGAGCTTGTCGGGATTCAATCCCAGTTCCCGTGCCATCTGGACTTGCTTGTCTGAAAGGCGGTGGCGTTTTTGCGCCGCCAACCATTTTTCCAATATTACTTTCGTTACTGCCATAATCAATTCGTTTACTGCAAAAGTAAGAGCTGTAAAAGCAGAGATATCGGTTTTTCTCTTAAAAATCTCAAAATGGTAGTTCAAGCATATTTGTTGATATCAAAAGCCTCTTTTCCCTTGGATACTGACTTCCGTTTTGCAAGCGGCCTGCCGGATTCGTCCAAATATTCGTTGAGCAACCGGGATACCTTTTCCTGATTGCACAGTTTGTCAGTAAGAAAAGAGAGTATGACCGTCTCCTGCATCTTATGATGTATGGTTGTGGCGGCACGGACAGCTTTCTGTTCATCCGGGGTGTCGGAAACAAGGACCTCCGCAACATTGTTTATCTCCTCGAATGTCAAGGCTGTGCTAAAGTCCGGGTCAGGTTCGGCGTCCACAGGAGCCATCAGTTCCTCCTTGTCCTCGGCTGTAAGTCCTTTGTTCTCCTGCTCCACATCATCGGAACTGATATCCCCGTCTTCCTCTATGGGAACTTTCTCCATCGGCTCGGAACGGACCGGAACAGCCTTCATGGTATTCGGATCTTCCAGATAGACAATCTTCGTCTTGCCTATCACATCGTCATCTGCTGGAGAAGAAGACGGCGTGTCCGCCTCCGGCTTTCCCCGTGAGATGCCTGTCCCTGCTTCCGGCATTTTATGTCTTGATTTTCCGCAGGCATTGCGCCCCGCCTGCTCCATGCGTTTCCTGCGGCATTTCCATAACCTGATGCGGACAATCCGCATCAATCTGAAAAGACGCTCCCATATCCCGTACATTCGCCGGCCGAAGATGAATGCCCACAAGTGCCACAGCACATAAACGGCACATGCCGTCTTTACCGTAAAATAAAGTGTCGTTTCCATAATCATAGCGGTTTGCTTATGCTGTCCGAATGTAATTGGGATATCTCGTCACGGTAATTTCTCAGATGTTCCTCCACAACCTTGTTCACATAACCGGAGATAGGCACATTAGGAGCGACAACGGCTAAGAAACGTCTGATAAGGGCATGGTTCTCTTTGCTGATATAGACCTGGGCACGGCTGCCGACAGGCTTGCAGTCCAGATAGGTGGCCGTGTATAGCGATATCAGCGAATGTCGGATATCCACTTCCTTGATACATTCCATGACGGGAGGCACGGATACACACTCCTCACCATTATCCGGTTCAATCCCCTCAATTATCCTGTCAGGAGAGGCAGAAACCCTTTGGGAAGCTTTTTCTGTCTTACGTGATTTCCTGACTATAAAAAGTACGATTCTGTAAGCGGTGTAGATGCAGCAGGCGATGGCTGCGGCTTGAAAAACAATCTGTGTCATGTCTAAAACGGTTTTAATGGTTTGTAATATTCTTTGTTGTATAATTCGCTGATTTCCTCCCAATGCCGTTGGATGTGCTCCACGAGGATATTGCTTATGTATCCGGATATGCTCATGTCCGGAGCGATGACCGGAAGGACACGCTTGATGCATTCGGCCACCTCGCGGTTTATATAGACATGGGAACGGTTGGATGCCGGAATATTGACCAGGAACCTTTCCCTGTAACCGTCCGTTTCCTCTTTCTTTTTCCTGGACCTTACAGAGACGGTCTTTCCCGGCGGGTGGCTGGCCGGTTCTGTGGCGGGAGGGGCTTCCGGTTCCGGCTGTCCCGTACTTTCTTCCGCAGGCATCTCCCTGCCGAAGACGGGAATCTCCCCGACAATGATATCCTTGAGGATGTCCTCATCCACCTCCACCTTTTTCTTTGTCATGGCTGTTTCAGTTTAAGTTTGACAATAAGTTCCTCCGCCAGTTCCGCCAGACCGCTTCCTTCAAGCTGCCTGACAGGAGGAGGCAGCAGGGTACAGCGGAAAAAGGCGCGTTGGGAATGGGTGATTTCTTTCTCATAGCGGCACAGGTCGGGAAGCGTGCTGTCGAGGACTGTCAGGCGCAGTTCCTTCATGACTTCCGAATAGGACTTGTAGATTCCCACGTTGGTACGCTTCTTCATCCTGTTCCAAAAGAAGAGAATGTCCTTGAGCGGCACATCTTTCCTGCTTCTGACATAATCAAGCACCGTGGTCGAGAAAGCGAGCGTACTCTGCATGATGATGAGGTCGGGAATGGTGGGAGTCAGGACATAATCCATATTGACGATGGTGCGGAACACCCCCGAAGACTCCACCGTTCCCGGCAGGTCCACGAATACAAGGTCATAGTCCCCGCTTGCGGCAACCGCGTCCGCCGCCTCCCTTGCCTTTTCCGCTGTGGAGCCGACAATGGGATACGCCTTCTTCTGTACACGTTCCCACTGCTGCCGCAGCAATTGCTGGTAATAGGCGCTGCCTGTAACGGTTTTCTTGTCCCGTTCCCTCATGCGCACAAGGCTGTGCTGGGGGGAATCGCAGTCAATGATTGCCACGTTCAGGTCTTTCTCGAAATGGAAGTAGCTGGCAAGCACTACCGTAAGGGCCGATTTCCCGACCCCGCCTTTCTGGTTGCTGATTGCAACGAATAAAGGTTCTTTGCTCATAATCTTTCTTTTTTAAATGGTTATTGAATAATTGTCTGTTTCATCCGTCCATCAATCCGTGAACGCCTCTTTCCGACCGTCCGTCCGATGCCGCATCCGTTATCGTGTCCATCCTTCCGACCGACAGCGTATCCGTTACCGTATCCGACTTTCCGTTAATGGCCGGTCTGTTGGTCATGACATTCCGACAACCGTCATATCCGACATTGTTTCCACTATCCCGACCGCTAACGGAAGCATCGGACAACATGACCATCATTCCACTATTGGAGACCCGGTTTCATCCGTTCACGCTGCAAATAAAAAGGGATTTTTCCGAATAACCGCCATCATCCGGGGGCGGTGACGACCCTTGTCGCCATATGACATCATGTTACATATAATGAACTGTTTTACAGAAAGATAAACAGCAATAACTTTGCACCGGAAACGGAAATGGATACCGCTGTGGGGCAATCCCGGGGCCGAAGAATGAGGCCGACGGTCAAAACTCAATTTGGCGAAGGCAAATTCATGTTCAAGCGAACATAGCAAGTTGTGTTTCGGGCAGCCCGAAATGATTCGGGCATCCCGAAACAAACTTGCCGCTCGCCTGGCGGCTCGGGAGGGATTTCCTCCAAAGTCGGAAATCCATGACGGAAGATACAGCAACAAAAGACATCAATGCGTATGGAAGAAAATAGTAAAGGAAGGACAAGGAGAAGCACGGGCAGGAAGCCGAAAACTGACCCGGCTGTATTCCGTTACGGCATCAAGCTGACCTCGGAAGAGAACGGAAAATTCGAGCTGCTGTTTGAGAAATCGGGCATGAAACAGCGAGCAAGGTTCATCAAGTCCATGATTTTCGGACGCGAAATGAAGGTCGTCAGAATCGACAAGGCGGCGATGGACTACTACATCCGCCTGACGAATTTCTACCATCAGTTCCAGGCCATCGGCAACAACTACAACC
>JADIMB010000018.1 GCA_017694995.1 Candidatus Cryptobacteroides faecavium
CCATGTCTGTGATTTTTTCCGGCAAATATAGGGCGGCCACGGCTCCGGAAACAAGCGCCAGGGGAATCCGGGATGCAGATTTTTCTCTTTTTTAATGTTTTTTCTGTTTTTTATATTCTTACAGCAATGCCCGGACCGGGATGAGCTCCGGAGAGACTGTCATCAATGCTGACGGGAGGCTTTTGGGACCTGTCAAATGCTTACGCATTTGCATTGCTCTCGGCTCCTATGTATATTTGCATCCTGAAAACAAAAACGGAGAAAAGACATGGAAGTCAGAGCAAAAAAATCACTGGGGCAGCATTTCCTCACGGACCTTTCCATAGCACGCAGCATCGCTGACGCGCTTGTCACCGACGGGTTCATGGCAGGGCAGGAAGACACTGCAGAACCTTCTGTGCGTCTGCCGGTGCCTGCCCTTGAAATCGGGCCCGGAATGGGAGTGCTGAGCCAGTATCTGCTCGAAAGGGATGACATAGACCTGAAGATGGTGGAAATCGATGACGAGTCAGTGGACTATCTGCTGATGAATCTCCCGAAGACCAACGGCAGGCTTATCAAAGCGGACTTTCTGAAACTGAAACTGGAGAATTTCTTCAAAGGAAAGTTCTTCATCATCGGAAACTTCCCCTACAACATATCTTCGCAGATTTTCTTCAAGGTGCTGGACTACAAGGAGTCCGTCCCGCAGGTGGTGTGCATGATACAGAAAGAAGTGGCGGAACGCATTGCGGAAAAGCCGGGCACCAAGACCTACGGTATCCTCTCCGTACTCCTGCAGGCCTGGTATGACATCGAATACCTGTTCACCGTGGGAGAAGGGGCGTTCAACCCTCCGCCGAAAGTCAAGTCAGCCGTAATACGCCTCACACGCAACAGCCGCACCTCCCTCGGCTGCGACGAAAGCCTGTTCAAGACCGTAGTCAAGACCTCCTTCAACCAGCGCCGCAAGACCATGCGCAATTCTCTCAAGCCACTCATCACAGCGAAGGCAGGGAGGGAAGGATGGAGCCCGGAGCAGACCGCCCGATTCGCATCGGACCCGGTATTCGACCTCAGGCCCGAAAGGCTTGGCGTAGAAGACTTCATTGCACTTACAATCAAGCTTTCATGACCTCCATGTCAGCGGCTCAAGAGTTTCCGCATATCCATCGAAAGGAAATCTTCCGCACTGATACCTCCGTCTCCCACGATAAACGCCGCTTGCGGATTGAAAAGCTTGCGGAATTTATCCAGCCCGTCCGTCCGTTTTTCAGCATTGCTTTTCACCTCAATGGCCACCACAGAGCCTTTTTTACGCAAAACGAAATCCACTTCATCATCCCGTTCACGCCAATAGAACACTTCAAAGCGATGCACGAAGGCTTGGCTTACCAGATAGGCACCGATGCCTGATTCAAAGATACGTCCCCATGCCTTACGGTTGAGTATCGCCTGCTCAAAGGACAACGGGCTATACACCGTCTTCAACGCATTGTTATAGACCTGCAACTTAGGGATACTGGCACGCCTCCTTGCCATATCCGCGCTGAACTTCTGAAGGCCGCAAAGAAGTCCGCTTTCATCCAACAGATTGATATATCCTGCCAATGTCACGGTATTCCCGGCGTCTTGAAGCGAGCCAAGCATTTTGTTCGATGAAAGCAATTCCCCCGAATAGGCCGCCCCCAGCTCAAAGGTCTGCCGAAGTAAGGCAGGCTTATTTATCGGCGTATCCATCAGAATGTCCTTGTTGATGGTCGCCTCGATGATTGCCGACTGGATGTATTGGCTGAAACGGTCTTCATCGCCAATCAAAGTAGCCGCACCGGGATAGCCCCCATAGAACATATATTGGTCAAGCGAGAAACCGAAGCACTCTTTCATTTCCTGATAGCTCCAATGGCTCATGCGTATTTCTTCGAATCGCCCTGCCAATGATTCAGACAAACCCTTTTCGAACAATACACGGCTGCTTCCCAAAATCAAGACCTTGATGTCGCGGTCATGGAACGTATCATCGTCCCATTCTTTCTTCACTACTTCGCTCCAGTCAGCAATCTTCTGAATCTCATCAATTACAAGGATAACGCTCTCCCACCCCCGGCTCTCTTTCAAACTGCGCACGGCCGCCCAACAATCTGAGATCCATGCGCTGTTCGTAGCCGGGACATTGTCGGCAGAAAAGAACTGGTAAGGTCTGTCCAAATCTTTCAATACCTGTTTGACCACCGTTGACTTCCCTATCTGCCGGGCACCCATAACGACCTGAATGAACCTGCGAGGCTCTTTCATACGCTCTGTAATCAGCTGATATTCTGCCCGTTTATACATATTTTTACATTTTACTCAGTACAATGAGAACTTTTACTCACAGCAAAAGTAATAAATTTATCTGAGTAATTAACAAGAATTCACCATTCCAGTACTCTGCAGACAGCGTCAGCGAGGTTTCAGGCTTCTCGGCACACCTGACTACATCCTGGAAGCGGAAAGTGCCGAGAGGGAGATGGAGAGGACTATGGCGGCAAAGGCCACGGCTATGTAGATGTAATACTTCATCACCGCCTCGTGAAGCTCGGGGATGAGGAAAATGGCGAGCACTGCACATGACAGAAGCACCACGGACAGGACGGCAAACAGGATGGCCGACCTGCGGTAACGGCGCTTGATTGACCTCGCCACATCGAGGATCATCCTGATATTGGCCTGTTTCTCCTCCTCGGACCTGCCGTCCAGGGACGCAGGGACAGGAAGGAGGTCTATCTGGCGGACCAGCTCGTCCATGAAACGGCCGCTGCCCTCGATCTGGGGCATATTGTCATGGATGAATTTGCGTATTTCACTGTCTTTCATGATGTTCTATATTGTTTTCTGTTCCCTATGACCCGTCACCTTATCCTCTGCAGATAGTCTTTCAGATGCTGCCTGCCGCGGGAAAGATGCGAGCGGACAGTGCCTGAGGGCATGCCGGTGATGGATTCTATGTCCTTTATGGACTTGTCTTCCATGTAGAAGAGAAGGATGACCGCCTTCTCTGTCTCGGAAAGGGCGCCGATGGCCATATAGAGATCCTGGTGCCGGAAACGGGAGTCGGTACAGGCGTCATCATCCGGCTTTCTCTCATGCGCCGGGCCGAGAGGCTCGGAGTCATCCCTGGCAGAACGGGCCTTGAAGTCGTAGAAGCAGTTGTAGGCTATGCGGAAAAGCCACGTGGAGAACTTGGAGCGGCCCTCGAACCTGGTGAATGACATATATGCCTTGAGCAGGGCCTCCTGCGCCAGGTCATCCGCACGGAACCGGTCTCCGCCGCACAGCACGCACAGGAACCTCCGCAGAGGTTCCTGCTCCTGCTCCACAAGCCTTATGAACTGTGCCTTGTCCACTTTTCAAACGATTATCACTGTTCCACAGCCGTCCAGGATTCAGGCGCGGCTGTCCGTGTCCGTCCCGGAAAGTATCCTTCTCGCCTTTTCCGACTCGGCCCTGAGCCTCATCTCGTCAGCCTCGATCTCAGGAGTGAGCCAGCGTTTCCCTGCAAAGAAAGAGAACAGCATCCCGATTCCCGCAGCAAGGATGATTCCTCCGCTGATGACCAGCCCCTCAGGGTCATCATTCACGAAAAGCGCACATGCAAGCATGACTATCGCCACCACTGAGAGGACAACGCCCCAGGTCGCCCTGTTGATAAGTCTGAGCTTCAAGCTCTTGCTGCTTTTCTCATCAGCAAACAGCGCAGGGTCTATCTCCTGTCCGTTCTCGACGGCCTTGGAAAGCACATCCATCTTCCTGTCTATGGCACGCTCTTTCTGCTTGAAAGTCACAGCCACAATCACTACCGGCATCACCACGCACACGCCGGTGACAATAAGTACCGCAGTCCAGTCTATCATAACAGTCAATAATTTAAACGTCAGTTCGACGAATTTATGTTTAACAATATTATCCTAAAAACCAATATTTTATCATTTATGACCGGAATCCGTCACACCGACGTTAAGGGGATTTCCTCCGGAAATCCTGTCTGTCCGGAAATCCTGTCTGTCCACCCCCAGTCACCTGACGGTGACAGCCCCGTCGGGGCATGCGGCTCCGCTTCGCTCCGCCGGCACCTTCACTGCTTCGGTTTCCATGCAGGAAACCTCACTGACGCTCCGGTGCGGCCCTGAAGGGCCCTGCTACAGAAATCCTGTCTGTCTACCCCCAGTCACCTGCGGTGACAGCCCCTTGTTAAGGGGCGCCACCCCCTTCTTTCCCCCTGCACCGGCACCGCCATGGACACTGCCTTGGGGGGAATCCGCATATTTGACACCGGAGAGGGAAGAAATGTTGCAAAAAAGATAAGTTTCCTGATTTTTTTTATGACCGGAAACCCGCTGCGCTTCGCCGGCACCATCACACAGGGGAGACATCCCTGGTGCGGAACGACTCGCGGGCCTTCCGGACATACAGCTTCAGCACGTCTTCCGGCAGGGAGCACGAGCGGACATACTCCCTCGTCCTGCCGGGGAACTTGGCAAGCGAAGTGGCAAGTAGCCATGCCACGCCCATGCGGACATAATAAGGGGAAGCACCTAGCACAGTCCCGGCCTTGAGCCCGGAAAGAGAATATCCCGCCCCGCAGCGTACCAGGAAGCTCTCCGCGGCCCCCGGCCCTCCAGCCACAGAGCCCGCACCCTGCCTGCGTCTGTCTCCTATGAACACGTATTCCGATGCTATCCTGCTGAAATCCAATGAATCAATCTTTCCGAACACCCTGTCGAGCCACTCCAGGGACAGGAAATGGCACATAGCCATGATAACGGCAAATCTCACCTCGAATTCGCGCTCAGAGCCCCACCATCTCTCCAGGAAATCCCATACCGCTTCACGGACACCGGATGCACCGCCGGAAGAGGAAGTCCGGCCTCCCTTCCCGGCCACTGACATGCGGTCCCTCCGCATGACCCATTTGGAAGCCCCGCAGACAGTATCGCACACTGCCCAGTTGTCAATCTGCGGGACGAACCGCTCCAGATGGAGCAGCCTGTCCGCAAGAGGGACCTTCATGCAGTCCAGCATAAGGCCCCAGACGAGCTTTTCCTCATAATACAGGCCCTGCCCTGCAGTCTCGAAGCCCTCAAGCATCGCGGGCATGCCGTCACCTGCCGCGAGCTCCCTTGCTATCTTCTTCATGTCCGGGATATGCAGCCCCAGGACAGGGACACCTGGCAGCGGATTCACTATCCTCACATGGCCTTCCCTGTATGAGGGCTCGGAAGCGAAGCGTCCGGATATGTACGGTATAAGTATCTCTTCAATCATAGTCCTCCGATTTCACGAATAGAGAGAGCCCCGGAAAATGCCGGAAACTCTCTCCTTCACACACACTTTATTTTCACTTCAAATATAGCAATACCCCCCCCATATTCCAAAATTTTCTGATGTAAATTTCTATAAAATCCGCCTGTAATGCAGGCAATTACAAATGTCAGGAAGAATACCGCGGGGCATACGCAAAAGGAAGCTTCCCTGCATCCGCAGGAAAGCCTCCCTTCCACACACACTTCTTATGATAAAAGCAACATTGTCAGAAACGGAATGCCAGTTTCAGACGAGGCATTGTCAGCAGCTTTATACTGTGGTTGGCTGCACGGTAAGGACCGAACCCTGACGGATGCAGGGACATCAGGCTGTACTGGTACATCGCCGGGCAGATTTCTGCACCGAGAATCAGACCAGGAGCCAGGCTGTAGTCTATACCGGCCACTATGCCTTCCTGGATTGCCCACACCTGGCCGGCCTTGTATGAAGCCTTGTAGAGCTCCACAGGGTCGCCATCGGCTGTCTCCTCCCCGGTAAACGGAGTGGTAGCCTCGACCCTTGCCATCTGGAATCCTGTCACCACTCCCACATAAGGCAGAATGCGTTTGTTCTTCGGGAAGAAGTAATAGTTGGACCCCAGCTGGAGCTGGAACACATGGTTGGTCTTTCCAAGTATATACTGCTGGTTCGGGATAGCCATATCAGGAACATCGAAGTCACCCTCGATGAAGTCCTTCTTAGGAGTCAGGCTGATATTCATCCCGAACATCACATTCACGTCAAAGTGCTCATGGACAAACACGCCCACTTTCACTCCGACCATATTCACGACACTGTTGCTATTCATATCACCGAGGTTCAGGAACATGGCCGGGTCGGCAGACTGCCCGCTGGCAGGATCGCCGAAACCCAGATTTGCCCCGTCGGCAGGGAGCAGGTAGTCATACCCGCCTGTCTCGTCCTGCGAGAAGAACGAAGACTGGCCGAGCAGCAGATTCACCTGCACCTCCCCGACTTTCGGTCTCTCTATCTCGTTTTTCTGCCCGAGTACAGGCAGAGAAACGAGAAGAGCGGAAATAATTATGAATAGTCTTGATCTCATGCTAATTGAATTATTGGTAACTATGCGGCCGGAGTTTCTTCACCACCTTCACCCGGATTCTCAGGAGTCTCAGGATTCTCAGGCTGCTCAGGGACATCCTCTCCGCTTGTGATAGCATCGAGAAGAGCGGTAAGCTGCTCGTTGTAGTAGTTGAACTGAGCGATGAGAGCGTCATACTGAGCCTGTACCATATCAAGGTTGGTCTGGCAGTACTCGATGTACAATGTCTGGCCGTCCTCTTCATTCTGGAGAGCTGTGATGAGACCTTCCTGCTTGGTTATTTCATTCTCGTCTTCAGCAAGCTCCTCTGCAAGATAATCAAGGTATTCAGTATACGCTTTAATAGCTTCATCTGAACCTATAGGATATTGCTGTTGATTAGGTTTAGTACCATATTTAGGAATAGTAACCTTATTTTCTTCAATCAATTTTTCATAAGTATCCTGAAGGCCTTCAAGTCTAGTTTTCTGCGCTTTCGTTATGCCGTAAGTAGACCAGCTGTCGTATTTATAATCACCTTTATTATTGTTTGCATCTGGATCCCATATACCCACAAGAGCCTTGATCTGGGCATCGATTGCATCTATATGCTCCTGATAAGGAACCTTGGCGGCTTCCTGAGTCTCAATCTGCTCATTGATAGCGAGGCGCTCTTCTGCTGTAGCATTGTATTCAGCCACGAGTGCATCATACTCTTCCTCAATCGAAGCAAGCACTGCAGCATAGTCAGCCTGGTTGTTTACCAGAGCATTGATCTGCTCAGTCGCATAGGCAGCACGGGCAACCCGGAACCATACATTATTTTCAAGATTACTGAGTGTTGTTCCATTAAGCTCCAGTTTAGCGTCCAGTTCATCGGTAGCAGTATTACCGACCACATTAAAATCAGGAAGATTTGCTGTCAATGTCGGAACAAATTCAAACTCGACACCAGCCATATCTTCTACAGTCAGAGGATAGTATACAGGCTTAGTAGTTCTGCCATACAGATCTCCGGAATATTCCTTCCATGCTCTCATGTAGCTCCATTTCGCAGGATCCTCTTCAGAATAGTCGTTATACCAAGTCAAATCCGGCTCGGAAATTCCCAAAGCATTCCTTACTTCAGTTAAAGTAATAAGACCGTCCAGATACATGTTGATATTCTCAAGACCGGCCTTGTCCCAGCCTTCAGTAAATGCGGAGAAAATACCATCAGGATATCCGACCATATCATACTGCTTGTCAAGGGCAGCTGAGACTACCTTGATCTTATCTGTGAAGCCTTCGACCTGGTCTACTGTAGCTCCGGCAGCCATAGCTTCTTCAATTTCAGTAAGAGCCTCATCTGCTGCAGCCCACATGTTTTCTGCGGCAAAATTACCACTGTTATAGTCGTATCCATACTCATCTGCAGCCTTCAGATAAGCATTCTTGGCAGTTACCATTGCGTCATATTTAGCTGTGAACTCTTCTTTTGTAGGGACGTTCAGGTATTTGGATGTAAGGTTTGCCTGCACCTGGCTGAGAGCGTCAGGAGCGAGGACATACGCAGCTACACCTTCTTTCAGAGGTTCAAGACCTTCGTACTTCTGAGGCGTATTTTCATCACCTTTATAGTTCTCACCTTTAGTGGCATACCATGCTACGGCTCCGTCTGCCAGAGTATAGTCCACTCCGTTGACAGTTGTATAGTATGATGTAAGCACAGGACCATTGTCAGCAACACTGTTATCCTTAAAATCACCAAATGATTCATCGAAAACGCTTCTGAGAGATTCAGCGACAGTAGCCGGCACTTTGATTGATGTGGAGACACGCTCATCTGCCCATGCCATAACTTTTTCAAGCTGGTCTCTAAGCACTACTATGCTTGCCTCGATCTGTTCGATAGCATCTTCGTCACCCTTTTTGCTGTTTTTCAGCTCGGCAGCCTGGATCTTGTATGCATCGAGCTGCTTCTGAATTTCCTCTATCTGGGCGTCAAGTTCATCTACCTTTGTGCGCCACTCGTCATTACCGGCCTGGAAATCCACAGCTTTGGCTTCATCATAGAATTTCTGGGCATAGGTCAGCGCTATCTGCATATTCTCGAGGACACGCTGCTCCTGGGCGATTGCCTTTTCCCTGTCAAATGAGTACTTGGCATCAAGAAGGTCAGTACGGGCTTTATAAAGGCTATTATATACCGATGCCAAAGCTGTCCTCACATTTTCTATATCCTGGCGATATCCGTTTATAGCCTCTTCCTCCGCATCAGAAAGACTGGCAGACGCGAGCTCGAGAGCGGCAAGAGCTTCATTGTATTCTTTCTCTGCTTCTGCTATGGCAGTCTGTTTCTTGAGCATTTCCCATTCATGGTCGGCAATCATGGCCTCTTTTTCGTTCTGCCATTTGAGCATCTCTGCTTCCCAATAAGCGATAACCGCTTCACTTTCTGCAGCATCCTGAGCCTTCAAAAGTTCAAGACGTGCCTCTTCATAAGCCACCTGGGCTTCTTTCAGCCTGTTGTCAAGCGCCTTTTCCGCATTCTCCAGCTCCTGATAAGCTACTTCAGCAGACATCAAGGCAGCCTGTGCTGTTGCATACTGAGCCTGAGCCTTGATAAGCTCAGCCTTTGCATTACGGAGGACCTCGATGCCCGCAGGCTCCTCGTTCTGCAAACATGAGGACAGGGTACACAATGCCCCTATTCCCACTACTAGAAATAGAATGACTTTTTTCATAAAAAGTAAATTTTGTTAATAATAGATTAGGAGCAGAGCTCCACACACACTTTATCTTTCCCAAATATAGTGATAGCCCTACCCATTTCCAAATTTTTCAAGTTGTTTTTTTTAATTGATTTATAGCACTTTCAATTTGTATCCAAGGCTATTACCCCCCCCCATTGTCCCGGATAATCCGGCACTGGTGACGTATTTCACCGATTTATTTTTTCCTGGATTTTCGGTTTTTCCGGAATTTTCCGCATTAAAATTTTCAAGCACTTCCGTTTT
>JADIMB010000019.1 GCA_017694995.1 Candidatus Cryptobacteroides faecavium
TATGAACCTGGAATTGGAGGCGACCGGAGTCCCTGTCCTGAGCTTCCTGTTGAAATATTCCAGGCTTTCCATTGAGGAAACCGACGGCCTCCTGCCGGAAGACGGACGCAGTTCAGAATCCCTGCATGTGGTCACTGAAATGTCATAATCCTGGGCTATCCTGTTGAAATAGTTCTCTGTCAGCCTGTTGAGTATTATGCCGTCATTAGCGGCATCTACCGCCAATGTGGAAAACAGCGGGTCGTTTGCAATGTTTTTTTCGACTGACCTCAACTGGAGTTCCAGTCCCAGGTCCCGGTCTATCGCAAGACGGTTGGTCCATATCATCAGCCTGTCCATCTCTTTCTTGAAACCGAGATTCCCCGCGGCCACTGTGAAATACAAGGCGCAGAGTCCGGCATAGACAAAAAGGAACTTGCGGGAGAAGACATTGTACCGCAGGCCGTAAATCCCCGACACCAGAGGTTTGAGCATCTGGACAAGGAGCAGTATGGAAAAGAGGAGAGCCGTATAGGACAGATACACCCATAATGTATTCAGTGACAGGTTGCTCCACACATAAAGCTCCAGCAAGATATTCGAGTTCATTATCAGGCTCCTCAGGCTCAGGTGTATGTAGGCGGCCGTGGCTATCAGCAGGACTGATATGAACCCCGCATAGAAAGGCATCGCGAATTTCTTCCCGCTGTGCAATGCCCTGCGTATGAAAACCTTCCTGTTTATATACGTACACAATATATAAAGGAAGATATATGTATTTACTATGAGAAGCGCCCCGAACGAGTAAAACAGCCTTCCGTCGGCATAGACATTCGGGGAAAAGACAGATACGCTGCTCTGGAGCCGCATCCCCCATAAAAATGCCGTCACCGCCATGCAGAAAAGCACGAGCAGTGATACGGCATAGCTTCTGATCCCTCTGTGGGTCCACAAATAAAGCACAATCGCCACAGAGAAAAAGATCAAGGCAAACCACCTTAGCAGCGATGCGTCCATAAGCGGCACATCAGGCCTGGTCTCCGCCAGTATCTTGAACATAGGCTCAGAATCCAGATACACCGCAGACCCTCCGGTGTAATCCAGTGTCTTTATCGAGAATCTGGCAGGAATCTTCAGCACAGGGCTGGCCCCGTTCTCAGAACTGTTGACATCCGTATAGAAGGTGTTCTCTACCTCAAGCCCGCCTATAACCTTGCAGCTGACATAATCTGTCACATAGTAGACGATATACCATTTGGAGCCCAGATTGATGAATCCGGGGGTTTCCTCCACATCAGCCAGAGGAGAGGACAGGCCACCCTTAAGGTTCGAAAGCCTGTGGAAAATCAGCCTGGACCCGATATCATCGTTAATCACGGGAAACTGGTTGTTCCATGACTGGAGTGTGTCGTACACATACCTGTATATGACCATATCCTCAGGAAGCCCTTCCAGATCAAGCCACTTCCTGTGGTCTGTGGCAAGCGCTTCCGACATATACCGCTCAAGGATGTCCATCCGCTTCTCAAGCCGCTGGGAAACTTTCGCCGCGACCTTGTCGGAATTGCCCGAGGCAGTGTTCACAAGCAATGAAAGGATGAAAAACCCCAAGGCAAGAAGTATCGCTATAGAGCTTGCCCGCTTCTTCAAATATTCGGCCCTTCTGATTTTCGGAATATCATTCATGATGATACGGCTCTCCCTTGATTATTGTAAAAGCCCTGTACAGCTGCTCTGCGAAGATTGTCCTCACCATCTGATGCGAGAATGTCATCCTTGAAAGCGAGACCAGGCCCGACGCCCGCTGATATACCGGAGCGGAAAACCCGTATGCTCCACCTATGACGAAAACTATCCTCTTCCCTCCCATGGAAATACGCTTCTCAAGCATACCGGCGAACTCCACGGACGTATACTCCCTGCCTTTCTCGTCAAGCAGGATGACCTCATCCCCGTCCTTCAGGTTCTTGAGCACAAGAAGTCCTTCCTTTTCCTTGATCTGCTCCCTGGTCAAGGACGAGACATTCTTCAGTTCAGGTATTTCCACAGAGGAAAAAGAGACATAGTGCCTCAGTCTGGAACGGTACAGGTCAAACCCCTCCCCTATCCAGTTACGGTCTGTTTTACCCACTGCAAGAAGTACAATCTCCATAATATTCTTTCACTGCAAATATATAAACGTGGCTCGGTATTTGCAATAACCTGCCAGACTATATTTGGTTGATAATGCGTGAAAAAAAGCTCAGATGAAGAATGTGAAGAACATTGCGGCAACTGTATTATCGCTTTTTATCGGGGTCAGTTTGTCAGCGCAGGATGCTGGCTACGACGTTTTCGTACCCATTTCCAAATATATCGAGGCCGGTGATGCCGACAAACTTTCCGCATGGTTCGCAGACAATCTTGAAATAACCATCTTCACAGTCACCAACGACTCCAGCCGCAGCCAGGCCAGACAGATTCTGAAGACTTTCTTCAACTCCTACACACCGCAGTCGTTTTCGCTCACACATAAAGCAGGACGCTCAAACATGAAATACGCACTGGGCTCACTCAGCGCAGGAGGTGAAATTTTCATCGTCACTATTTTTGTAAGCTATAAAGAAACGTCATATAAAATACAGCAGATTAAAATCGAGAAGATTCAGTAAGATTGGCACAATAGTTGCAATATGTATTTGTGGTTAGTTTAGTTGTTAATAATAGGGTTATAGTGAAAATAGGTTGAGCTGTGAAGTTCAGCCTATTTTTTTTGCGCATGTTCCGGTCGGGAGTATAAGAATTACACCTTTAACACATAAGCCCGGCATTAAAGATACGTCAGACTGCTGCAAGATCCGGCATCGAACACAGAACGTGCGGCTCCCTGAAGTTCCATGGAAGTCACCGACTCCACCTGCCCGCGCATCTGCCCGGACGATATCACCTCCCCGTATGAGAGCAGACTCTTGCCCATGGACAGGCACTGGGACTCCCCGTTGTCAGACGCCACGGCGAGCTGGCCCAGGAACTGTTTCTTGGCGGCTTTAAGCCTGGCCGGACTTAGCGGGTCATCCTGGAGTTTCCCGATTTCACGTCTTATGGCATGCAGGCATTTTTCATGATTGCTCTTGTCGCAGCCGAAGCTCACCGCTGCCACCCCTGTATCCGCATACTGCGTATAGCTGCACTCCACACCATATACCCACCCGTTCTTTTCCCTGAGCACGGAGTTCAGTATGGAGTTGCTGGCCGGGCCGCCGAGTATATTGCAGAGCAGCAGAACAGCTGTCCTTTCACGGCCGGCATACAGAGTCGGGGCGTAGTTCCCGATAACACAGTTGACCTGATGGTTGCGCCTGTTCACAGTGAGGTCAAACCGGCTGTCAAGCTTCACCGGAGGATAGCATTGCCTTTCCGGCTCATTCTTTCCAGCCCCGAAAAAGCGCCCGGACAGCGACACTATCTTTTTCTCCATCCAGGGTTCACTGAAGTCCGCCACCACAGTAAAAGCCATGTTCTCAGGCACGAATTTGCTTGAGACAAAAGACAGCAGGTCATCTCTTCTGATTTTCCTGACAGAAGACGCCGTGCCGAGAATAGGCCCGGCAAGAGGATGTCCGGAAAATAGAAGTTCCTCGAATTTGTCATATATCTCCTCGGACGGAGAATCCTTATATGAGTTGATCTCGTCAAGCACGACACCCTTTTCCTTCCGGATCTCATCCTCGGGGAACACGGGAGAAGTCGCCAGCTCAAGCAGCAACGACGCGGCCTTCAGCAGATCCTCTTTCAGGACAGTGGCATACAGCACTATCTCTTCCTTTGTCGTATATGCATTGAGCTCCCCGCCGAGCTTGTCAAGATAAGAATTGATAACAGCGGAACTCTTCTTCAGCGTCCCCTTGAATATTGTATGTTCGACAAAATGGGCGATACCGCTGCAGTATCCGCCCTCATCACGCGTACCGCACTTTATGCTCAATGCACAGTATGCCACGGCACTTCCGCTTCTTTTCACTGCGTACATCATACCGCAGTCCGTCCTTCCCGTCACCATGCGTCAAAATGCAGACTCCGCTATACGCTTTACATCTTCCAGAAGGAATCCCGGTCCGGTCTTCCTAGTAATCCTGTGCTTCCTGAAATAGCAGAGTTCGCTGTTCTCCACGTCAATCAGCATCTTGTAGCAATACGACCCCGGCTGAGCATCCTCCGGTGAAACCGTGTAGCTGACTACAGTCTCCGGCATGCACTCGGATGTGTATAAATCCACAGAATCTGCACCGGTCACCACTACAGGCGGCTTCAAATAGACTTTGGCGGCAGCGGGGGTTATTTCATCAGACAGGTCCTCCCTGGCAAAGACAATCTTCTTCCCTCTGATATGCCCGACATTGTTTGAATAAGACCCGAGTGAACTGTAGGCCACAAGGTCAGATTCAGTTGACGCCAGCACATGCTGCTGGATAATATCAAGAATTACAGGCAGATACACAGTCTCACGCCCTGTCGGCGAATCAATGGCCGTATACGGGAATGTGACAATGTCCAGCATCTTGTCGAGCCCTTTCTCGGCTTCCGGGCCGCCTTTAAGCAATGAAAGGAACTCCAGCTCCGGGCCGGCCTCCCTTCTGAACTGTCCTTTAAGTTTTATAAGGAAATAATAGTCAGGATCTGTCTTGAGCGAATCGAATTCAGCAAGCGTACAGAATTCATACGGGGAGGCAGTCCACCTGTTCCTGATTTCCTCCTTCAGGGCAGAATCGAAAAACATGTTTCCGGAAATGACGACCTTTGTCACCTTTTCCGTGAAATCCCCTATTTTTTCTTTCCTGGTATTGATCTGCGCCTGGGCACTCAGGAGCGCCGGCACAGACACAAGTGAAATTATAAACAAAAAAATCCTCTTCATCATCAATGTCATTCCGACCAGTTTATTCAAAGTGTATTGTTGCAGGCCCAAATTCATCTTCCACGAAGGAGCCAGAGGGAGTAATCCGATGCATTCTAACGAATTAAATCCACCGGATCCACACCAGGTCCAACCGTTCCTCCGGATTCAAGGCCAACTTTTACCCCGGAGAATCTGTAAAGTTACGAAAATTATGCCTAATTTTGTAAGTTACGTTGTGAGTTATGTCAGAATATATAGTATCAGCACGGAAATACAGGCCGGACAGTTTCGAGACTCTTATCGGTCAGGACAACATAGCCCAGACCCTCAAGAACTCCATCCTTCGCGGCCAGCTTGCACATGCCTATCTGTTCTGCGGCCCCAGAGGGGTCGGCAAGACCAGTACTGCGAGAATATTCGCAAAGACCATCAACTGCTCCGACCCTACTCCAGACATGGAGCCCTGCGGGAAATGCGAGTCATGCCTTTCTTTCGCGGAAGGGCGCTCATACTGCATACACGAGCTTGATGCAGCCTCCAACAACGGCGTAGATGACATCAAGGCCCTTATGGAGCAGGTCAGGATACCTCCTCAGGTCGGGAAATACAGCGTCTACATAATCGACGAGGTACATATGCTGTCCCGGTCCGCGTTCAACGCTTTCCTCAAGACACTCGAGGAACCTCCCGCACACGCCATTTTCATACTCGCAACGACAGAAAAGCATAAAATACTGCCGACCATCCTGTCCAGATGCCAGACATACGACTTCAACAGGATTACCGTTGAGAACATTGTAAAGAACCTCAGGCATATAGCCGAGCAGGAAAACATAAAGATCGACGATGAATCCCTGCATGTCATAGCCCATAAGGCAGACGGGGCGATGAGGGACGCCCTCACGATATTCGACCAGACCGTGGCCTTCTGCGGCTCGGATGTCAGGTACCAGGATGTGCTCAAGAACCTCAATGTCCTGGACTACGAGCACTGCTTCATGCTGGTGGACTCCTTCCTGAAAGGGGACTATGCGGCAGCCCTGCTGAAATTTGACGAGATCCTGTCAAAGGGATTCAACGCGCTCCATTTCATGGCTGCGCTCAGCTCGCATCTGAGAGACCTTGCCGTGAGCAAAAGCGCAGGGCTCGATGCGCTTCTCGACCTGCCTGAGTCGCTCAAGAAGCGCTACAAGGAGCAGGCAGGCAGATGCACAATGCCATTCCTGTATGAAGCGCTCAATATAACCACGGCATGCGAATCCGGCTACAGGGCCAGTGTAAACCAGCGGCTCCATATAGAGTTTGCGCTCATGAAACTGAGCTTCCTTGTCAACAAACCGGCCGCCCCGGCCGCCAGAGAGGCCTCACCTGCCAGGGAGCAGCGCATTGAGGAAAGGCCTCAGGCCAAGGAACAGCCTACTGCCCGGGAACGTGCATCTGTCCAGGAATCTGCCGGCACGCCAGCACCTGAATCCTCTGCAGCACCGGCACCGGAGCAGAACACTACAGCGCGAAGGAGACAGACAAGGTCTACATCATCAAGCCTGTCCATAAAGTCGATGATGTCAGACTCCGGTGCAGGTTCCGTCACACAGAAGCTGGAAACATATACGGACACAGTGCCGGAAGACGAGCTGATTCGCTTCAAGTGGAAAGACCTCTCCGGGCTTTATGCATCGAAGCCTCGCCTTTCAAACACACTGAGCTCCTCGTCTCTGGAGATTTCAGAAAAAGACGGATGCAAGCATGTCACATTCACTGTACAGAACGTGGCACAGAAGGAGTGGATAGAATCCAAGCTCCTTCACGAACTGGAAAAGTCATTCAGGAAAATCATAAATTCAGACAAGATATACCTGCATGTATCTGTCTCTGCGGACAGCGGTGAAAGTGTCCAGATAAAATACATGCCAAGCGAACAGGCGAAAGACCTCATGTCGCAGAATGAAGAGGTCAAGAACCTTGTCAGGGATTTTGAACTTGATGTTAAATAAGCTGCCGGGGAAACATGACCGTAACCTCGTTTAAAATAAAGTTTTAAAAGACATGAAACTACGTTGTGAAAACCTCGTAAAGAAATATGGTGTAAGGACAGTGGTGAAAGGCGTTTCAATGGAAGTGGAACAGGGCGAGATCGTCGGATTCCTCGGTCCTAACGGAGCAGGCAAGACGACAAGCTTCTACATGATAACGGGCCTTATCGTCCCCAATGCAGGACGCATTTTCCTGGATGAAGAAGACATCACCTCCCTTCCCATGTACAAACGTGCACAGAAAGGCATAGGATATCTGGCGCAGGAAGCGTCGGTATTCAGGAAAATGTCCGTAGAGAACAATATCATGTCGGTAATGGAGATGTCATCATATACCAAAGCCGAAAGAAAGGAAAGACTGGAATCCCTCATAGACGAATTCAACCTGCATAAAGTGAGGAAAAGCCTCGGAATACAGCTCTCCGGAGGAGAGAGACGCCGGTGCGAAATAGCACGTGCACTTGCCATAGACCCGAAGTTCATCCTCCTTGACGAACCCTTTGCCGGAGTGGACCCTATCGCAGTGGAAGACATCCAGTACATAATCGCAAAGCTCAAATACAAGAACATCGGGGTGATCATCACAGACCACAACGTGGGAGAGACGCTGGCTATCATCGACAGGGCATATCTCCTGTACGAAGGCAACATTCTCCAGAGCGGGACACCTGAAGCCCTGGCCTCAGACGATGATGTCCGTACCAAATACCTCGGCTCCAACTTTGTGCTTAAGCGTTCATCCGCATTTGAAAGAGCAAGCAGGGAAAACAGCCAGAAGTAAGGCTATCGGCAGCCGGTCCGTAATACAAAAAAACAGAGGAGCTGAGAAAACCCCTCTGTTTTTTGTATCTATTATAAAGACTGGAATTAATGCTTTGCGAAGAAATCCTTCACCTTGTCAGCCTCTACAAGTTCCTCTTTGAACATATATGCACCTGTCTTTGGAGACTTGTCCATGCGGATGCATTTAACCATACTCTTAGCACCAGACTTGGCACTGAAGGTTGCGACTGCTTTCTTTGCCATAAGTAATAATCCTCCAATTATTTGATTTCACGATGAAGAGTCACTTTCTTCAGGTACGGATTATATTTCATACGCTCCAGACGCTGAGTTGTATTCTTCTTGTTCTTTGTCGTGATGTATCTTGATATACCAGGTACACCGCTTTCACGCTGCTCAGTGCACTCCAAAATTACCTGCACCCTGTTGCCTTTTGCTTTCTTTGCCATATCCGACGAAAATTAAACAAGGTTAATAAATCCTTTTCTCTGAGCATCTTTGATAGTAGCGTCAAGGCCATTCTTCTCGATTGTCCTTATGCCTTTGCAAGATACTTTAAGTGTAACAAACCTCTGTTC
>JADIMB010000020.1 GCA_017694995.1 Candidatus Cryptobacteroides faecavium
TCCTGCCACTGATATCTTCATCGTCTTCTTCGCCTCTTCACAGGAATTTATGAGGTCGTTTATTGAAGCCACGCTGCCTGTCGTGAAGTTCTCTATCTCGAACGAATACTTGTCCAGAGGATGCGAGGAGAGGTACATGCCCACTAGCTCCTTTTCACGCTTGAGCATCTCCATCTCGTTCTCTTCCCCGCGCATCGCAGGCATTTCAGGCCTTATGGGCTTCGCTTCCTCCATTTCACCGAAAATGGAGTTGGAAGAGTCGACCTTGTCCTTCCTGTACTGGTCCGCATATCTTACGAGAGCATCCAGGAACGTGTCCCCGGACTGGCATGGCAGCATATACTGCGACCTGGAGTATCCGAAGCTGTCGAACGCACCGGAATATATCAGCGACTCGAACGCCTTGCGGTTCACGGTGCCGGCCATGCGTTCGGTGAAGTCGAACAGGTCGGTGAAGGTCCCGTTGGTCTCGCGCTCGGCGATGATGGCCTTGACTATATTGTCCCCGAACCCTTTGATGCCGCCCAGGCCGAAACGCACGTTCCCTTCCTTGTTCACGGTGAATCCCGAGTCGCTCTCGTTCACATCAGGGTTCAGCACCCTGATCCTGGACTTCCTGCAGTCGTCCATGATCTTCTTGATCTCGTCCATGTTGGAGAGGTTGCGGCTGAGGTTGGCCGCCTGGAATTCCGCAGGGTAATGCGCTTTAAGGTACCCTGTCTGGTAGCTCACCCAGGCGTAGCAGGTCGCGTGGGACTTGTTGAAGGCGTACTGTGCGAACTTTCGCCAGTCCCCCCATATCTTTTCAAGTATCTCGACAGGGTGGCCATGCTCCTTGCCTCCGTTGATGAACTTGTCGTGGAGGGATTCGAGGACGTCCAGCTGCTTTTTACCCATGGCTTTACGCAGCTTGTCGGCCTGGCCTTTGGTGAAGCCTGCGAGCTTCTGGGACAGCAGCATGACCTGCTCCTGGTATACTGTGACGCCGTATGTGTCCTGCAGGAATTCCTCCATTTCCGGCAGGTCGTACTCTATTTTTTCAGTCCCCTGTTTCCTGGCTACGAATGACGGGATATAGTCCAGAGGGCCCGGACGGTAGAGGGCGTTCATGGCAATGAGGTCCTCGAACCTTGTCGGCTGGAGCTTCTGGAGCCACTGTTTCATGCCCTCGGACTCAAACTGGAACACGCTTGTAGTGTCCCCGCGCCCGTACAGCCGGTATGTCTCCTCGTCATCTATCGGGATAGCCTCTATATCGATGTCGATTCCGTGGCGTTTCTTTATGTTTGCAAGGCATTCCTTTATGATGGATAGGGTCCGCAGCCCCAGGAAGTCCATCTTCAGCATGCCCACATCCTCGATGAAGCAGCCTTCGTACTGGGACACCCAGACATCCTCTCCGGTGGCCTTGTCCGCGGCCACGCTTATAGGGATGTAGTCGGTAAGGTCCCCGCGTCCTATGATCATGGCGCAGGCGTGCACTCCCGTCTGTCTGATGCAGCCTTCGAGCTTGACGGCGTATTTGAGCACGTCCTTGACCAGCTCAGTGCCGTTTTCATATTCGTTCTTGAGCTCGGGCAGGTATTTCACGCAGTTGGAGAGTTTCGGCTTGAATTCCTTCTTGACCTTCTTCCCGTCCTCCACCACCTCGGCCTCAAACGGCTTGTCCGGGATCATCTTGGTGAGCCGGTTGGACTCGTCGATAGGCATGTTGCTCACGCGTGCGACATCCTTTATGGCGCTTTTCGCCGCCATGGTCCCGAACGTTATCACGTGGGACACATGGTCTTTCCCGTATGTGTCCTCCACATACCTGAATACCCGGTACCTTCCGTCATCGTCGAAGTCAATGTCTATATCCGGCATGGAGATACGGTCCGGGTTGAGGAAACGCTCAAACAGGAGCTGGTATTTGATCGGGTCTATATTGGTGATTCCCAGACAGTAGGCTACGGCGGACCCTGCCGCGGAGCCACGTCCCGGGCCTACTGATATGCCGTTTCTGCGCGCCGCTGCTATGAAGTCCTGCACGATGAGGAAGTAGTCCGGGAAGCCCATCCTGCAGATGGTCTTCAGCTCGAAGTCAAGACGCTCGCTCTGCTCTTCCGTCAGGGTGTCTCCGTACCTCCTGCGCGCCCCTTCATAGCACAGATGGCACAGGAAGGCCACTGAATGTGTGAACGCCTCCCCGCGGTCGTTCCCTTCCTTGTCGCAGCGTCCTACATCGATTATTTCCTTGTATTTTTCAAGGTATCTGTCAATATCCTTAAGAAATCCTTCATCTATCCTGAACAGCGGGAGCACGTGTCCCCTGTCGATTTCATACCTCTCCACTTTGTCCAGTACTTCGAGCGTGTTGGAAAGGAATTCCGGATGGTCCGGGAAAAGGGCCGCCATCTCCTCCTCGCTTTTCAGGTATTCCTGCTGGGTGTATCTGAGTCTGTCCTGGTCTGTGAGGTATGCATTGGTGGTCAGGCAAATGAGCCTGTCATGTGCGGGGCCGTCCTCTTTCCTGACGAAGTGGGCATCGTTGGTCGCCACTATCTTTACACCCGTTTTCCTGGACAGCTCGATTATGCCCTCAAGTGCAGCCAGCTGCCTTTCATACACCTCCTGGGACTGACCGGGAACTTCAGTACGGTGCAGCTGGACCTCAAGGTAGTAGTCTTCCCCGAAGACTTTCTTGTGCCATTCAATCGCTTTCTCGGCCGCGTCCATATCACCTGCAAGGACATTCCTCGGAACTTCCCCTGCAATGCAGGCCGAGCAGCAGATCAGGTCTTTTGAATACTTCTCTATCACCTCATGGCTGACACGCGGCTTGTAGTACATGCCTTCGATATGCCCGGTGGAGACGATTTTCATGAGGTTCTTGTAGCCGTTGTAATTCTTGGCCAGGAGTATGAGGTGGAAATAAGACTTGTGGTCCTTGTCTTTCAACCTGTGGTCATAATGGTTCGACACATATACCTCACATCCTACTATTGGCTTCACGTCAGGATGTTTCTTGGCGAACTTGAAGAACTCCTTCACTCCATACATGTTCCCGTGGTCTGTGATGGCAAGCCCAGGCATACCGAGCTCGTCTGCCCTGTTGAAGAGGTCTTCAATGGCTGACTGTCCGTCAAGTATGGAATACTGTGTATGTACGTGAAGGTGAACGAATGACATTTTGTAAAAGGGTTTTTATGGTTGCGGACTGGCAAAGATAGCAAAAGATGGAGGCAAAAAGAAACTTTTCTGCCTCCATCTTCGTTCTTGTCCCGGCCGTTCTCCGGGCTATTTTACCGAAAATGCATATACTGTATGCTGTGTGTATGTTTCGCCTGGCCTGAGCACTGAAGACGGGAAATTCCCGTGGTTCGGGGCATCAGGGAAGTTCTGCGCTTCAAGCGCGATTCCGGAGCGGACATTGTGGATTTCCCCGCGTTTCCCGACTTCTTTCCCGTCCATGCCCTGTCCTGCATAGAACTGAAGTCCAGGCTGGTCCGTGTATATCTCCATTACTATGCCTGTAGACGGTTCATATACTTCCGCAGCTATATGTGCACCGTCTTTCAGAGCGTCGTTTTGGTGGCTTTGCACCAGGAACTTCTTGTTGAGCACCCAGTTGTGGTCATAGCCCTTGCCGAATGCAAGCGGTACGTAATCAGGAGTGTCCATCCTTGCCCCGATGGCGGTTTCTGTACGGAAATCCATCGGGGTCCCCTCTACCGGAGCGATTTCTCCTGTAGGTATCAGTTCGCTGTCTGTCGGAGTGAAACTGTCGGCATAGATGGTCATCAGATGTGAATCGGTTGACTTGGACGATGTCCCGTGCAGGTTATAGTATACGTGGCTGGTAGGGTTGATGACAGTAGGGGCATCCGTTGTGGCCTTGTAGTCGATAACCAGTTCATTTGCCGCGGTCAGCGTATATGTCACTGAGATGGTGAGATTCCCCGGGTATCCTTCCTCTCCGTCAGGAGAAAGATATGTCATCTTTACCGCTTGGCTTCCTGCCTCATCGGTGAACTGCTCCGCATCCCAGACCTTTGTGGAAAAGCCGCCTGCCCCGCCGTGCAGCTGGTTGCCGTTTTCGTTTACTGTCAGCTGATATTCTTTCCCGTCAAGCGAGAATTTACCGTCCTTTATCCTGTTGCCGTAACGTCCTACCACCGGTCCTGAATACTTGTCCTGTGCCCCGAGGTATGCATCGATGCTGTCGTATCCCCAGACCACGTCCTTGAAGGAACCGTCGTTTGAAGGCACCCACAGGTCCACTATCCTGGCCCCGTAATTGGTAAGCTGGACAGTCATGCCGTTTCCGTTCCTGATGGTGTAGAGCGCTGTCTCTTTCCCGTCTACAGTCTTTGCGAACGCTTCTTCCGGAAGAAGCTCCACTCCGTTACCGCTGTTTTGCGCACAGCCCGCACATGCAGCCAGCAGCATTGCCGCTGCAAGAGATTTCATAATTTTACGTGTCATATCGTTATGTTTGTTCTGATTGTCTCAAAGGATACATCAAATATAATAATATAATCCGACACCTCTCTGACATACTTCCAAAAAAAGAGTGCCGGATGCGGCACTCTTTTCATATCATCATCTGTTGTTGTCCAGATTATTTCCTGAGACCTGCTTTCTCGGCCTTCCTTTTCTCCATCCATGTGGTAACATCGTACATGATAGGTGTGGCGATGAACAGGGATGCATATGTTCCGACCGCGATACCGAGCACGAGGGCTACAGCAAGACCTCTGATCACCTCCCCACCGAAGATGGCGATAGCCACCATCACTATGAGAGTCGTCAATGACGTGTTCATAGTACGGGAGAGTGTACTGTTGAGAGCCTGGTTGGCATTCTCGTAGAGAGGCATCTTAGGATGCAGGTTCTTGTACTCACGGATACGGTCGAAGATGACCACTGTGTCATTGATTGCATATCCGATGATTGTCAGGACCGCGGCGATGAATGTCTGGTCGACATCCAGGCTGAACGGAAGGATACCGGAGAACAGCGAGAAGAACCCGATCACGATGATCGCCGTGTGGGCAAGACCCATGACTCCACCGAATCCCCATGTCCATTTCTTGAACCTTATGGCTATGTAGATGAAGATTACGATCAGAGCTATGATCACGGCTATTATCGCATCACGCTTCATGTCGTTTGCGATTGTAGGCCCGACCTTGTCTGAACTTATGATACCGTTAGGGTTTTCAAGTGTGGATGTGAATTCACTGAGGGTGAGGTCTTCCGCGAAGAACCCTTTCAATGCGTCGTAGAGGATCTGCTCTACCTCTGCATCTACCTCTGTCGACTCTTCGTCCACCTTATACTGGGTGGTGATCTTCATCTGGCTTTCCCCGCCGAACTGCTTTACTTCTACGGCAGAACCGTATTTCTCGCTCTGGTCGGCGGCATCAGCAGCACTGAATGCGGCGATTGTGGCCTCTCTGACTTCCTCTGTGGAAACCGGCTGGTCAAACCTTACCACGAAGGTACGTCCTCCGGTAAAGTCAACACCGTATGTGAACCCTTTTGTGAACATCGATACGATGCAGACGAGTATCACGATACCGGAAATTGTATAGCTGTATTTCTTCTTTGAAAGGAAGTTCACATGGGTATGCTGCAGGAGGTTCCTTGTGTACTTGTTGTCGAAAGTGATGTTCTTTCCTTTCGCGAGCCTGTCCTCGAATATCAGCCTTGATATGAAGATAGACGTAAGTACGGAAGTGATGATACCGATGATCAGGGTCGTAGCGAATCCCTGGACAGGGCCGGAACCGAAGATGAAGAGGACGATACCTGTAAGGATGGTGGTTATCTGTCCGTCGATGATGGCGGAATATGCGTTGGAGTAACCGTCAGCCACTGCCTTGCTCAGGCCTTTGCCTGCACGGAGCTCCTCTTTGATACGTTCATATATGATGACGTTGGCATCGACCGCCATACCGAGTGTAAGCACCAGACCAGCAATACCAGGCAGGGTGAGCACGGCTCCGAAGGACACCAGGGTGCCCAGCAGCAGGAGCACGTTGCAGAGCAGTGCCGCATCGGCCACCAGTCCGGCTCCATGGTAGAACAGCGCCATGTACAGGAGCACCAGCACGAATGCAATCGCGAATGAAATGAGTCCTGCGTTGATGGACTCGGATCCGAGTGAAGGTCCTACGACCTGCTCCTGGATGATAGTGGCAGGGGCAGGAAGCTTACCGGACTTCAGCACGTTCGCGAGGTCTTCAGCCTCTTCAAGGTCGAAGTTTCCTGTGATCTCGGAGCTTCCTCCTGTGATTTCGGTGTTCACTGTAGGGTATGAATACACCATGCCGTCAAGGACGATAGCGATCTGCCTTCCGATGTTGTCCTTGGTCATCCTTGCCCAGATGTTGGCACCTTCCGCATTCATTGTCATGGAGACTGTCGGGTTTCCGCCCTGTCCGCTGTACTGTACACGGGCATCGGTGACTACACCTCCGTCAAGAGGGGCCTTGCCGTCTCTTGATGTGGCCTTGATTGCCACGAGCTCATATGTGTTTCCACCCTCGATGAAGGCTGAAGGCTTCACTGTCCAGTGCGCTTTGAACTCTGCAGGGAAGAGGGCCTCGATCTGCGGCATGCTCAGCCACTTGTTGATCTTTGCCGTATCTGCGTAGTTGGCGTATCCTATGCAGGCTCCGTTTGCCATACGGCCGTTGAACATGGCCGGCTGGAGCACTGCGAACAGCGGGTTCTGCTTTTTGTACTGCTCAAACTGCTCTGATTCGGCAGCCTGGTTCTGGATTTCCTCTGACAGCAGGGAATCTGCGCTTGACTCTACCGCTGGCTGCGCCTGCTCAGCAGGCTCGGAAGCCACTTCTGTGGAGTCGGTGTCAAGGAGCTGCGCAAGTGTGCTGTTCGCTTCCTGCAGGAACGGGAAGATCTCGGAGTTGTCGTAAGTGGCCCAGAACTCAAGGGATGCTGTACCCTGGAGGAGTTTCCTCACACGCTCTGGCTCCTTCACGCCAGGGAGCTCGACAAGGATCCTTCCGCTGTTGCCGAGTTTCTGGATGCTAGGCTGTGTCACACCGAAGCGGTCAATACGGTTCCTCAGGACATTGAAGGAGTTTGATATGGCACTTTCGGCCTCGCCCCTTATGACCTCGATCACCTGGTCATCGGAGAATTCAGGCTTGATCTTGTCTCTCATCTCGTATGTCCCGAAGACCTGCGCAAGCCTCTGACCGTTACCTACTTCTTTCCACGCGTCAGCGAAAAGTGTGATGTAGTCGCTTCCTGATGTGACAGAACGTTCCTCCGCCAGAGACAGGGCTTTTGCGAACTCCGGTGACTGGTTGTTGTCGGCCAATGCTTTCACCAGGTCTTTGAGCTGGACCTGCAGCATGACGTTCATACCACCTTTCAGGTCAAGTCCGAGATTGATTTCCTTTGATTTTACGTCTTTGTAAGTATAGCCGAAATAGATTTTCTCGGATGAAATCGAGTCGAGATACCATCTGTTGCTCTCTTTCCTTATGGAATCGAGGTAGAAAGCTTTGTCTGCTTCGGATACTTTGCTGAATGCGGCTGAACTCTCATAGTTTGCCACTGCCTTCTCCGCATACTTCGCCGCCTTGTTCTCCTGTATCTTTGTCACAAGGGTGAAAGCAAGCTGCCAGAGACAGACAACGGCCAGGACTATGGCCACAAATCTGATTGCACCTTTACTTTGCATAGTTGTTTTATAGTTTATTAATTAGTATTTCTTCATCCAATCCGGACAGGGCACGGCCAAGCCTTCGGTCCAACCCGAAAATAGGGCACAAATTTACTGTTTTTTTTCTTATTAACACACTTTATGTAAAGTATTTCGTATTTTTGCCTTAAAAGGTATTTGGAAAACAATGGGAATTCGTACATATATATCGTTTGTCCTGGCCCTATTGATGCTTCCTGTCATGTCTCCGGCACAGTCCGGGACAGATCCCGAGGGGCAGGATGAAGTGCTTGGCATTGTCAGCCGGGCTGACTCTTTGAGGAAAGAATACCGCTTCCAGGAGGCTCTGGAGCTTTACAGTTCTGCCGCACAGGCCGTATTCAGGAGAAACGGTGCCGGCGGCACGCTTCCTGAGGCGGACAGTGCCGCCGTGCTGTCTCCTGGGGATTCAGCCCTGTATGACAGTATCAGCGCGAGGAAGGTGATGGCCGAGAACGGCCTGGCGATGTCGCAGTATGTCAGCGAGCCGGACGTGATATCCAGACATGCGTTTTCAAAGGAGGACTTCTATCTTTTCTACCCCATGCAGGACAAGAGCTGGAGGAAGGTGCCGAACCGGCTTGACAGCATCCCGGGCCACAGGTTCTCCAATGCCACATATTTCCCGGACGGCAGCCGTGAAGTTTATTTTTCGGCTGTCGACCAGGGCGGGGCGAGGAATATATACCATACGGTGCTGAAGGATTCCACATGGTCTGTGCCGGCGCTTATTGACGAGAGCATAACGTCCTCGGGAGATGAGATCTTCCCTGTCCTTTCCTCTGACGGGAATGTCCTTTATTTCGCTTCTTCCGGTCTGTACGGTGTAGGCGGATATGATTTGTACCGTACAGTGCGGGACCCGGCAAGCAATACCTGGGGCGTGCCTGAGAATCTCGGCTTCCCGTATTCATCCCCGTATGATGACCTTCTGTATTTCAACACTGCAGACGGCAAGTATACGCTTTTTGCATCGAACAGGGAGTGTTCCCCGGACAGTGTCATCGTGTATGTGCTGTCATATGACAGCATGCCGGTGCGCAGGCCTGCTGACAGTCCCTCGGAGCTTAAGGAGACGGCATCTCTCAGACCTTCGGGAGATCCGTCGAGAATGGATACTGGGTCTGCCCTCCAGAACGGCATCCAGGACAATGTGGATATAAGCCGCTATATGGCAAAGATGGACGAGGTCAAGGCCTTGCGTGACTCGGTCTCCATGTACGGCCGGGCCCTTGATGAGAAAAGGGCCGAGCTCGCACAGACGTCCGACCCCAACGAGAAGCTCATGCTTTCCTCCGACATCGTGAGGAGGGAGTCCAGGATTCCGGGCCTGCAGGATTCGCTGGCGAGGGCTATGGCCGGACTCCAGAAGATAGAGATGGAGTTTCTTTTCAACGGTGTGGTCATCGACCCGGACAAGGTCGTGGCCCAGGCCGACAGGGAAGTTGTGGGCGTGTCTACAAATTATGCTTTCACGAAACTTTCCTACGGGGCCCCGCCCGACATAACCGTGGAAAAGCCGGAGGTCAAGTTCGACTATTCGTTTATGATCCTTCCTGAGGGACGGTTCGCCCAGGACAATACGATACCTTCTGGGATAGTGTACCAGATCCAGATGTTCCTTCTGTCCAGACCCGCGACCGTTCCCCAGCTGAAAGGGCTCAGCCCGGTGTTCAGCGAACAGACCCCTACCGGGAAATATATCTACAGAGTGGGAGTGTTCAGGACATACAATGACGTCCTGTCCAATCTCAACAAGGTCAAGAAGCTCGGATTCAAGACGGCGTTTATAGTGGCGTTCCGGAACGGTGAGCCGGTGAGCGTCCAGAAGGCCCGCAGCCTTGAGTCGAAAATAAGGGACACGTCAAAATACCAGGTGAGGATCGCCTCTTCTGAGGAGAGCCTTCCGGAACTGACCCTGAAGGCTATACGTCAGGTCACGGACAGGGATATCGCCAAAGTGGCCGACGAGGGCGGGTCATACTTCGTTGTGGGGCCTCTTAACTCGAAAGAGGAGGCAGACAAACTGAGTGCGATGGTAAAGATAACAGGTATAGAAAATGTCAGTGTCATAAAACTTGCTAATTGACAGGTAAAACGTATATTTGTAAACAAGCTTCGTAATATTCTTAATGTCTATGGCTTTTACCATTATTCTGACAATTGTCGGCCTTGTCTTGCTCCTGGCCGAGATTTTCCTGATTCCCGGGGTCGGGGTGGCCGGTATCCTTGGGGTCGGAGCCCTTGCCGGCGCGTGCTATTTCGTCTTTTGTGAGTTCGGATTTGTGGCAGGCGGGATCTTCACCGCAGTGCTTGTCACTCTCCTGATCCTGCTTGTCATCTATACTATCAAGACAAAGACCTGGAAGAAACTGGCTTTGGACACCAGGATCGATTCTAAGGCTCAGCCAGTGGATGGGGAGAGCCTTTCCGTGGGTGATACTGGGAAGGCGGTCACCAGACTGGCTCCTATAGGGACTGCGAGGTTTGACGGGAAAAGCTATGAGGTGAAGTCACTGGAGGGCATGATCGATGCCGGTACTGACATCGAGGTTGTCCTGTTTGAAGACAACAAGATCTATGTGAAACCTCACTTGGCGGATTTCTGACCGGGGCGGCCGGAGTACACATGATTGTAAACAAAGTTTAAAATATGACAGAAATGACAATGGTAGTGGTTTGGGCCGCTGTGGCAATAGTCGGCCTTCTTATTTTCCTGTGGTTCTTCCCTGTGGCCCTCTGGTTCCAGGCCCTGATCTCAGGTGTGAAGATTTCCCTTCTGCAGCTGGTGCTCATGCGATGGAGGAAAGTCCCTCCGGGGACGATTGTGATGGCGATGGTGACAGGTACTAAAGCCGGACTCAAGCTTGATGCCAATGAGCTTGAGGCTCATTATCTCGCCAAGGGGCATGTCCCTAATGTGGTCAATGCCCTTATATCTGCCGACAAGGCAAACATCGCCCTTGATTTCAAGATGGCTGCGGCCATAGATCTGGCAGGCCGCGATGTCTTCGAGGCGGTGCAGATGTCAGTGAATCCTAAAGTGATCAACACGCCTCCGGTCACTGCCGTGGCAAAGGACGGCATACAGCTCATCACGAAGGCCAGGGTGACAGTCCGTGCCAATATCAAGCAGCTTGTCGGCGGCGCCGGTGAAGAGACCGTGCTGGCAAGGGTCGGGGAAGGTATCGTCTCCAGCATCGGTGCCTCGGAAAGCCACAAGGCAGTGCTCGAGCATCCGGACTCTATCTCCAAGGTGGTGCTCAACAAAGGGCTTGATGCCGGGACCGCATTCGAGATACTTTCAATTGATATCGCTGACATCGATATCGGTAAGAATATAGGTGCAGTCCTGCAGATGGACCAGGCCGAGGCTGACAAGAATATCGCCCAGGCCCGTGCAGAGGAAAGACGTGCCATGGCTGTGGCCCTGGAGCAGGAGATGAAGGCCAAGGCTCAGGAGGCAAGGGCAAGGGTCATCGAGGCCGAGACTCAGATTCCTCTGGCTATGGCAGAAGCCTTCCGCAGCGGCAATCTCGGTGTTATGGACTATTACAGGATAAAGAATATCCAGGCGGATACCGACATGCGCGAGAATATAGCCAAGTGACGTGCGCCGGACCTGGCTTGAGGCTGCATCCGGGTTTGCCGTTACATACGGCACCCGGAAAAGTTTTGAGTACAAATGCCAATTTTATTTGGTGGTGTAGAAGATTTGAGTTACCTTTGCTGTCCCGATTTTCAGCATTGCTGTTTATTCCGGTTTTTCTACTGATTGTCGGGAGCCGCAAGAGAGTGACTGGTGAGATGGGTGAGTGGCTTAAACCAGCAGTTTGCTAAACTGCCGTACGGGATTACCGTACCGGGGGTTCGAATCCCCCTCTCACCGCAGAGCAAGAGGTATAAGTAGTTGATTTTCAATTTCTTATACCTCTTTTCTTTTGCTCAATAGCCTATAGTCACCCATTATTATTTCTTCTGTATACGGACCTCTAAGATATTTTTTCTATTTTTCTATAGTTTTTCCGGGACTTTGTTGTCTAACAGGTAAAATTGATCCGGTCAAGAAATGGAAAAGAACGAGCAGGAATTCACCAGCGTGGTAGAGAAGTACAAGAGTACAGTGTACTCCGTGTGCTATATGTTTTCAAAGGACAGGGAGGAGCTTGACGACCTGTTCCAGGAGGTCCTCATGAAATTGTGGAAAGGCTACCGCTCTTTCCGCGGGGAAGCGGATTTGAAGACATGGATATACAGGGTGAGCCTGAACTGCTGCCTGAACCATCAGAAGAAAAGGCGCAGGGACGGGGAGCATATTCCGCTGAATGTCGATGTCGACCTGTATGAAGATATCAGCGACAGGACCCTGCAGACACGCCGGCTGTATGACAGGATAAACCGTCTGGGATTGATAGACCGTGCGCTGGTCCTGCTCTGGCTCGAAGGCATGACCTACGAGGAGATAGGCGCAGTCGTCGGGATATCGGTCAAGAACGTTTCTTTCCAGCTCTACCGGATCAAAGAAGAGCTTAAGAAAATGACAATTTAAAATCCAGATGCTATGCAAGAGAGCAAGATGCTTATGTCGGAAGAACTTGAACAGATGCGCCTCCAGTATGAGGCACTCAAGGAGGACATAGAGAAACAGAAGATAATCAACGCAGAGGTAATGGAGTCCATATTCCGGAAGAATGTCGGGGTGCTCGACAGCGACAGGAAGCTCGGGGTGACTGTCGGCATCGCCGCCATACCGTTTGTCTTTGCCGTGTGCCTGCTACAGGGGCTGGACATGTGGGTGGCGTATGCGCTCAGTGCCGTATTCCTGGTCCAGATAGTCTGGTATATCATACTGTACCGCAGGCTCGGGTCTGCCGTGACAGGTCAGGGGGACATATTGGATACAGCTCTCAGGTTGAGGGAATTCCGTAAGGGATATGTACTTATGAATACAGTACTGTGGGCCCTTGTGCTGGGCGTGTTCGTGGTGATGGGGGTAGAGATTTACAACGCTTGGAGTACGCCGCTGAAGGGTCTGGCGGCAGTCGGGATCCTGTGCATGATGGCGATAGCGGGAATCGGTGCCGAAGTCCTGTACGGCAGGCGGGTGCTGAAGGCGTGCGACGGGATAATACGCAGACTGGAGGACGGTCCCCGCGGGTGAAAAAAGGCGGTATCCTGAGCAGGATGCCGCCTTTCGTATTATCTTAAGGGATTTTATTTCCCGTTCCATTTCAGGGCCTTGAACAGCTCTACCACCACCAGAGGCACGAGGGCCAGACCGAGGATTGTCAGCCACTGTTCGCAGCCCAGGGATTTGAACCTGAATGCGCCTGCGAAAGACGGTATAAGGAGCACTGCCGCGGAGAATGCGAGCGACATGAAAATCGCGAAAATCAGCGGCTTGTTCTGCAGCGGGTTGAACTTGAAGCGGGATTCCGTGTTCGAATGCAGGTTGCCTGCATGGACGAGCTTCGCAGCTATGAGCGAGGCGAATGCCATGGTCTGGCCCAGTGACTCAGCTGCTGCGGCGTCTCCTGAAAACATCTCCAGACCCATCTTTTTCCCAAGGATAAAGGCGACGAACGTGATGGCGCCCATCATTACTCCCTGGTAGCATATCCTCCATATCATCCCCTTGTCCATGAACTGCTTTCCTGCTCCGCGTGGGCTCTTCTTCATGATGTCCTTTGCCGCAGGGTCCAGACTCAGGGCCAGGGCAGGGAAGGTCTCGCTCACAAGGTTTATCCACAGGATGTGGATAGGGAGAAGCGGAATGCCCATGTTAAGGATGGATGTGGCGAAGAGGAGAAGTACTTCACCGAGATTGGTGGAAAGAAGGAAAAGGATGGTCTTCAGGATGTTGTCATAGATCCTGCGGCCTTCGGAAACAGCCGAGACGATAGTGACGAAATTGTCGTCCGAGAGGATCATGTCGGATGCATCCTTGGCCACCTCCGTGCCTGTGATGCCCATAGACACCCCGATGTCGGCCTGTTTGAGGGCAGGGGCGTCATTCACCCCGTCCCCTGTCATGGCCACAATCTGCCCTTTCTTCTGCCATGCGGTGACAATCTTGACCTTCTGCTCAGGTGCAATGCGGGCGTAGACAGAATATTTCTCCACATTGGCGTTGAATTCTTCTTCGCTGAGCTTTTCAAGGTCAGTCCCGGTAATGGCGAGGTCACCTTCCCTGTATATGCCAATCTTCGATGCTATCGCAAGGGCCGTGGCCTTGTGGTCACCGGTGATCATCACGGTGCGGATTCCTGCTTCCCGGCATTCCTGGATGGCTCCGATGACTTCCTCGCGCTCCGGATCTATCATCCCTGTCATTCCCACGAAAATAAGGTCCTTCTCGACCTCTTCCATCTCGGATGAGACTTCTTCTGCAGGGCGGTAGGCCATAGCAAGCACCCTGAGGGCCGAGTCGGCCATCTTTGCGTTGCGGGACTGGAGGTCATCAATGTCGGCCCTGGTGATTTCGCGTACGCCATCTGCAGTCTCGATCCTGGTGCATACAGACAGCATCTCGTCAAGCCCTCCCTTGGTGTTTATCTGCAGAGAGCCGTCCTGCATCCTGTTGATGGTCGACATCCTTTTCCTCGAGGAGTCGAAGGCCACTTCCCCGACACGCGGACAGGCGGCGTCAAGCTCGCTTTTGTTCACTCCGTTCTTCGACCCCAGCTCGATCAGGGCTATTTCAGTCGGGTCTCCTACGTTTGTAGTGCCTCCTTCGCTGTTCTTTACTACCTTGGCATCGCAGCACAGTACAGAGATGGTCACCAGGCGGTCGTGATTCCCGCTTACGGCGTATTCCTCCACTACCGTCATCTGGTTCTTTGTGAGAGTGCCGGTCTTGTCGGAGCATATGACTGTCGTGCAGCCGAGCGTCTCCACGGAAGGGAGCTTGCGTATGATGGCGTTATGCCTTACCATACGGCGCACACCCATGGAAAGAATGATGGTCGAGATAGCCGGGAGCCCTTCCGGAATCGCCCCGACCGCCAGTGACACTGCCACCATGAGCATGCTTATCAGAGGCCTGCCGTGAAGGATGCCTATGATGAATATCACCACGCAGATGAGCACGGCGGCTGTCCCTATTACTTTGCCGAGCTTCTCAAGACGCACCTGCATAGGTGTCTGGGTGTCGGAATCCCCCTCGAGCATGCCTGCTATCTTTCCTATCTCGGTATTCATTCCTGTGCCTGTCGCGATGCCTTTTCCGTGTCCGAATGTCACCACGCCGCTCGAGTATGCCATGTTGGTCCTGTCTCCGAGAGGGATGTCCTCGCTTTCAAGCGTATCCACAGTCTTTTCCACCGGGACTGACTCACCTGTCATCGAAGACTCCTGGATGCTCATGCTGTATGATTCCGTAAGCCTTATGTCAGCGGGCACTATGTCGCCTACTTCCAGCTCGACAAGGTCTCCCGGGACCACATCCTCGACATTGACCACCATCGCCTCACCGTCTCTGACTACCTTGGCCATAGGTGCTGCCATTTTTTTGAGTGATTCAAGGGATTTCTGTGCCTTGAGTTCCTGGTAGGCTCCTATGAATGCGTTGAGGAGAAGGATGCCCATTATAATATAAGTGTCCAGCAGCCCTTCGCCTGTCTTCACCCCCATTATTCCCGAGATGACGGCAGCTATGATCAGCAGAATGATCATGAAACTCTTGAACTGTGCTATGAACATGGCCAGGAAAGACCTGTTCTTTTTCTGGACGAGGGAGTTTTTCCCGTATTTTTCGATTCGTTTCTGGATTTCTTCGGTTTTCAGACCCGAGACGGGATCGGTTTCCAGACCCTGTGCGACTTCTTCAATCGACTGGTTGTAGAAAGGTGTCATTTTACTTGATGATACTGAATGTGTTTATGTTTAAAAGATTGATAATTATTTCCTTCCGGTCAAGATGCCTATGAGCCTGTTTACTGATGCCACAGTGAAAAGCCAGATGAAGGCCTGTGAAAAGGCATCCGGTTTTTCTTCGTTCAGGAAATATATGAAAGCCAGCCAGAACGTGCAGCATGCTATGACAAATATCTGGACTCCGAGGGCAATCCGGCGCGTGAGGGGCGTTGCCCCCAGCATCGCTTTCAGATTATATGCGATTCCGAGCGGACCGGCCATCATTACCATCCAGTATATGGTCTGTCCGGCCAGCGTCAGCCGGTCTGTATCGACGAACTGTGAATAATATGTCACGCCCAGTCCGAACAGGAACAGGACGGCGTAAATCGCCGTACTTATTATATAGGTGATTTTTGCTTTTTTCCGGTCCATAAACCTTATTGTCTCAACAAAGTGTCAAAGATAGTAAAATTCTTTCTTCATCCGCAGAATCATGTACAATAAAAGTCAGGAGCAGCGGTTTCCGCCTGCTCCTGACTTGGTTATGAAATGAAGGATTACTTTATTGTCAGAAACTTACCGCTACGGTGAAGTTCAGCCAATGATGTGTTACAGGTGTTATGGATGTTTGTGTCCAACTATCTCCGGCATAGTCGTATAGAACTGTATAAATATCTCTGGATGCCTGTAGGATATATCCTATGGAGAATGAAAATCTCCCTACATCGACACCTACAGAAGGTGAAACGAACAGATTTACAGAGGACAGATCATAAATGGAACCGCCCATTTTGTAGTCAATGAAAGGGGATACGGTATTATTGATAAAACTGTACTTGAAGTTTGTAAACAGAGGAATGGTGCAATGCCCGGCGAAGTCCATCATCACTCCAGTCCCGAGCCCCACGAAAGCCCCGTTCCCGAAAGAGTATCCGTGAGAAGTGAACAGAGTTGTTCTTGAACCGAAATCATAATCCAGTCCGACTGTCCCGCCGAGAGCTACATTCCCCAAATAACCTTTTACGTAATGTGGATTCAAACCTTTTTCTTTGGCATCCAGCATCATAGTTGACATAACCAATGACAGGATAGCTAATAAAAATATGTTTTTGAACATAATTAAGGTAGCCAGATGTTTCATAAGCATTATTTTAAAAATTTCCGGCTGCAAAGGTATGGCTGTACGATATTACAGACAAAAATAGAAGTTAATATCGGCACATAAATATGTACTGATAATCAATTAGTTATGGTTTTGGAAGTTAATCTTTCAATGGATGTGGGCGAAAGGCCGGTATATGTGGCGAAAATTACGGTTTGAGTCCGCTGAATTTCTCCAAAAGGAATTTGTCGAGACGGGTGCCGTATTTCTCGATACCGAGTTTGCGCCTGATGGCACTGTTGATGTTGTTGTATCCGGACTTCCGGATAAAGGCTCCTATCTCTTTTCCTTTGAGCCCCATTATATAAAGGCAACAGTAGCCTGTCTCCCATGGGGTCAGCCCGTGCTGCTGCAGGAACCTGACGAACTTCGGATACCTTACGGAGTATGACATTCCTGTGGAATAGACAAATTCATCCCGGTCCTCCATGAGGTTTTCCAGTTCCTTGATAGCCGACTTTATGTCTCCTGCATTCCCTGCGGCGATGCGGGAGGCGAAGAAATCGTCCAGGACTCCAAGACGGCTGTCTATGAGTGAGTTTATGTCCGGATCGGTTTCGGACAGGCCGTCCGAGATCTGCTTCAGGAAATCCCGTTCCTTGGAGATGTTCAGGACGAGTTCTTCAAGTCTTGTTCTCTCTTTCTCGAGCTGCCTTTTCTCCGCAGTCCTTTTCTTTATCATTGAAAACAAGGACTGTATGATGACGGCTGCGGAGAGCAGACATACAATTATGCCCAGCCACAGAATATTCCTGTGGTTTTTTATTTTCAGGATCTGTATTTCGTCGGCGTGTTTTTCCTCTATATATCTTGTACGGCTGTTAAAGACCGTTATGTCGGTAGAATCGGACAGGTCTACATAACGGCGATATGCTTCCTTTGATTTCTTGTCAAGGCCTAAAGAGTCATATATGTCCGATAGTGCTATCTGGTACATTATGTCATTTTCAGGATCAGCAGCATATTTTGCGTAATTGTTGATTGCATTCAGTGCTGAATCCGCGTATCCGGATGTCAGATAGGCCCTCGATATTGAATACCAGTCTGTAGTATTTCTATCTTGTGAAAAATCTTTATAAAGATTAATGTAAAACAGGGAACTGTCGGCACATGTCTCGGATTTAATCTCCATCATTATACTATAGTACAGGTCTTGTCTGCTTTCATTGACAGCGGGCAGATATTGTTTTGCCTGATTAAGATATATCATGGCACTGTCAAGTTCTGATGAAGTTATATAGCCGATAGATATATTAAGAAGCGTCTGTTCGTAATTCTCAATATCATTGCCTTTATAAAAATAGGATTTCGCCTTTTTCATGTTTTCCATTGACATATCCGAGTCGAATATTGAATAATATATCCGGCTTTTGGCAAAATATAGTTTGCCGATGGCGGTATTGTCTTTGGAATATCTGACATTTTCTTCTGCCCTGACGAAACTCTCCATCGCGGCTTCGTCATCCCCGGCATTTTCGTAGACTCTTCCCTGGTAATAATATGCTTTCAGTTTCTCGTCCGGGGAGCCATGGCGGGAGTACCAGTCTACGGCGGTGCTGATGATGCTGTCGGATGAGACATCGATATAGTTTTTATCCAGAGCCATCGAGTGCAGCAGTGCTGCCCTGGCCCTGTTTTCCCTTCCGGGGATGTTCCCGGCGGAGACGGTGCGCAGCGAATCCAGGGCCCTCTGCGGGTCTTCCGATATGTATTCTTCTATGCTGTCGAGCCTGCACTCCATTTCCTGTCTCGCGGAACAGGAGCATAAGAGAAGGGCCGGGACAGTGAAAAGGACCAATGTTTTCATTTTCATCACGACAGGTTATGACCGGACGTGCAAAGTTAGGGAAAAACCGGAATAAAAAACAGGAACCGTTTATAGCGGTTCCTGTTCCATATCATGACCCTCAAAAGAGGATTCCTTTTTAAGGGTGTTTATCTGTACTGTGCAAACTCGATATCCTTGGCTGCTCTTTCTGCCAGCTTCTGGTCTTTGCTTGCTTTCTCGATGTTTGCCTTTACTTCGTCGGCGTTACCCTGGCGTGCAGCTATGACAGCTTTCAGGTAAGCGGAACGAGGGCACTCGCACTTGATGGATGCAGCGGCTTTGTCAAGCTGTCCTGTAAGGATGTATACAAGAGCCTTGTTTCCGCAGCAGTCTGCATTAGCGAGCTTGGCGGCAGCGTCAGCATATTTCCCGTTGAGGATGTCGAGGACAGCCAGATTCTCTTTGGAAGTCTCGTTTCCTGAAGCGTTGAAATACTTGGCTGCATCGGCATAGTTGCCTTCGCGGAGGGCTACAACACCCATTGCGTTCTGGTAGTCAGCGTCTTTCTCGGATACTTTTGCGAGGGCTGCCTTTGCGTCAGCAAGCTTATCTGAGTTCAGATAGGCCACTGCGAGGTTGTACTGTGCACGTGCGCTGCTGTACTTCTCGATCGCCTTCTTGTAGACGGTAATCTTGGTGTCGTTGCTCTTGGCTACGGAAGCAGCACGCAGAAGTGCCTCTTCGTCAAGTACGTCGATGTTGCTTTCGATAAGGTCGAGAAGCTCTTCGTTGCTGTAGTTGGTGAATTCAACGTTTGCGATGAACCTTGCGCGGCGGAGTTCAGGAAGGATCTCTTTTGCGAGGGTCTTGTAGACAGCGGACATGTTCTTGATCTCTTTCTCGCGGACTGCAGGGTCGCTGTACATTGAAAGGACGCGGATGATGAGGTCTTTGTCCTCGATGTCAGACTGGGCTACCAGCTCTTTGAAGCCTTCCCAGTCCTGTCCGATGCTCTTGACGTTTACAGGGGCTTCCACTTCGTGCTTCTTGGTGACTTTGCCGAAAGCTTTCTCGGCAGTCTCGGAACGTTTTCCTGAAAGCTTGGTGTTCAGCTCCTCTCCTCCGTCAGGTGAAGCGTATGCAACGATGTCGGTGCTTACGATTTCCTTGCGCTCGTTGCCTTTGATCTCGTCAAGGGCAGCCTGGAAGTCCTTTATCGAGTCGGATTTGAGCTGGCTGTTGCGTACTACAGAGCTGTTGATTGTATAAAGGATCTGTCCTTCAGCTGTCTGTTTGATGATTTCCTGATAGTTGTCTGCCTTGTAGTCGACTGAGCCTGTCTTGTCTACAAGCATATAAGTGGTGTTTGCCCCGTCAGCGATTTTCTTTGCAGGGAGCTCGGCTGTCTTGTTCTTGTATTTTACCACCCCGCGGAGCTCCAGGTAGCATTTCTCCATTCCAGGGACATAGTCGAAGCTTACGTTCTCAGATACGGTCGAGCCGTCAGATGAGATGACCTTGTAGTTGTCGACAACTTTCTCGCCCTGATACATGAACGGCTCCATTTTAGCTTCACCGCCTTCATATACGATTACAGGAGTTACTTCAAGTATAGCCTTAGGATGGAAATAATCGGCAGGATATGTCACTGTTACAGTAGCATTGATTTTTCCTGCAACGACTTCAAGAACTGCCGGGTCGCACTGGACGGACACATTCTCGGCCATTTCTGCCATTTTCTGCGGAGAGCTGCAGGCTACTGCAGCGAGTCCGAGGATGGCAGCTGACAAAAATTTGAAACTTTTTTTCATTGCTGTATAAAATTAATTGGTTATATATTCTTTCACGGCTTCTGCCGTCAAGGCATAATCAGCACAAATATAATCATTATTTTAATTTTTTAGCCATTTCGCTTTATATTTTGGCACCTTTTCTTACCTTTGTCCATTATGACAGCCCAAGAATTACAGAATCTAAAAAACAAGTACGACATTATCGGCAATGACCAGGCGCTGAACAGGGCACTCGAAATCGCTGTCGCCGTTGCCCCTACCGACCTGACTGTCCTGATATGCGGGGAGAGCGGTGTGGGAAAGGAGAATATACCTAAGATAATACACCAGAACAGCCGCCGGAGGACGGGTAAGTATTTCGCCGTCAACTGCGGGGCCATCCCTGAGGGGACCATCGACTCAGAGCTCTTCGGGCACGAGAAGGGGTCTTTCACGGGGGCCAACGAAATGCGCAAGGGCTATTTCGAGGAAGCCGACGGAGGCACTCTGTTCCTGGACGAGATCGGCGAGCTTCCTCTTGCATCCCAGGCCAAGCTCCTGAGGGTCCTCCAGTCCGGGGAGTTCATCAGGGTGGGGTCTTCGAAGGTGCTCAAGACGGACGTGAGGGTGGTGGCTGCCACCAATGTCAACCTCTCCTACGCAGTCTCCAGGGGGAAATTCCGGGAGGATCTCTATTACAGGCTCAACGCTGTACCTGTCCTTATGCCGTCGCTGCGTGAAAGACAGGATGACATATATCTGCTGTTCAGGAAGTTCACTTCTGATTTCTCAGAAAAGTACGGCATGGGGAAAGTGACGCTTTCTCCAGATGCGGTGTCTCTGCTCAAGAGCTACAGATGGCCAGGCAACATAAGGCAGCTGAAGAATGTCGCGGAGACTGTCACGGCCCTTGAGGCCGGAAAGATGACCCCTGTGTCGGGGCGGTGCGAGATAGATGCCGCCGCCTTGTCGAAGTATATACCGAAGGACCAGCCCAATCTGCTTCCTGTGAAGTCGACTTTCTCAGAGGACAGTGTCACCCAGGGGGAGAAGGAGGCCATCATAAGGATGATTTACCAGCTGAGGCAGGAGGTGGATTATCTTAAGGAGGCCGTGTTCGGCGGCTCTTCGCGGCCGGACCGTGTGAAGGCGCTTCCGGAGGAGGCGTCCCGCGTCCATTTCCAGGATGCGGCCAGGGATCATGGCCAGGCTGCCGCCGAGTGGCAGGAGCCTGTGGAGATAAAAAGCACGGAACCGCGCCCTGCAGAGCCGTACGGCGTGCCGCAGTTCAGGGATACGGAGTTCTCCAGGGCTGTGTCTGAGGAGCAGGAAGCCGGGGGGCTTTCCCTGCAGAAAGCCGGGACGGACCTGATAAAAAAGGCCCTGGAAAAGTATCACGGCAACAGGAAACAGGCTGCTGCCGAGCTCGGGATCTCGGAGCGCACCCTGTACAGGAAGCTCAAGTCTTTGGAGGAAAACGGTAACCAGATATGATAAAGCGGTTTTTTTATTTGGCTGCGGCTGCAGTGTGTGCGGCTGTATGCCAGTCATGCGGAATATATTCATTCTCCGGTACATCAATCCAGCCGGACATCCAGTCTTTCACGGTAGAGTATATACAGTATAAGGCATTGAGGGTGAATCCTTCTCTCAGCAATGACCTGACAGAGGCCCTGATGGACCAGTTCAGGCGTTTCACAAGGCTCGAGCAGGTGGACATGGACGGGGACCTGGTCATATCGGGGGAGATTACGGGCTATGACGTGAAGGCTACGGCTATCACGGCCGACGAGGTGGCGGCGCAGAACCGCCTCACTGTCACTGTGAAGATATATTTCACAAACAACAAATATCCCGAGGAGGACTTCGACGAGGGCAAGTCGTTCTCCGCGTATGCGGATTTTGACGCCACGCAGCTTCTGGATTCTGTGGAGTCCACATTGTGCGAGGAGATCATAGACAAGCTTGTCGAGGATATTTTCAACGCGACTGTAGCCAACTGGTAGATTGATTTGTGACATGGAACGGTATATTGACTTGAAGAAGCTTTCCCTGGATGAACTTGCAGGGGTCATCAACCTGTACCCCTGGTTCGGGTCCGCTCGTAAGGAACTGTGTGAGAGGATGGCCGGGCTCGGAGGGGAGGACTGGGGGGCGGAACAGTACGCCGATGCGGCCATGTATCTGCCTTCAAGGAGGATGATATCCGACATGGTGCACTCTGTCCGGAGGGAGGACTATGCCGACAAGGATATATCGGCGGTCATCAGGCGCTATATCGCCGAGGATTCCGGGGCCGGAGCCGGGAAGATGCCGGAAAACGGCGTTTCCTCTGGACGGGATGACGCGGGGCAGCGCCAGGTGAGGGTCGTCGGGGGCGATTATTTCTCGCAGCAGGAATATGACCATGTGCGCAAGGAGGAGGACGGGGTGTTCTCGCGCTTTGCGGCAATGGCGAAGCAGGAGATGACCCCGCAGGAGAGGAGGGAGCACGAGAGCCTGGAGTTCTGTACCGAGACACTTGCCCAGATTTATGCGGAGCAGGGTTACTACGACCATGCTATACATATTTATGAAAAACTAATTTTGGCATATCCAGAAAAAAATGCTTACTTTGCAGCCCTTATTGAAAAATTAAAAACAGAAGACTAAAATATATTGACGTATGAATGTGCTTTTTACTATTCTTACAGTATTCGTTGTCATAGCCAGTGTGCTGGTAACCATCGTGGTGCTGCTCCAGAACAGCAAGGGGGGCGGGCTCGCCAGCAACTTTGTGGCAGGAAACCAGACTTTCGGTGTGCGCAAGACAGCTGATATATTGGAGAAGATCACATGGGGCCTTGTAGCATTCATTTTCGTGTTCTCGATAGTGACAACGTTCACTACCACAGGATCCGGGAAGAACGAGATTGACATTACGGACAAAGTGGAGAATGCCGCTACAGAGCAGGTTCCTGAGTTCCCGTCAGCCCCTGTACAGCAGGCAGCTCCGGCACAGGAGGCTCCGGCTTCGGAAGCAGCTCCTGCTGAATAGCCCCAAGGGATTCCGGATTGTTTTCTCTTCAGGCCGGGCTGACAAAATGTCAGACTCCAGCCCATGGAATATATTTTGAATATAGCCGTTTGTGCTTATGTAAGCGCAGACGGCTTAGATTGTATATGGCGGTTGCCAGTATGGTCTGCAGTCTGGACAGCCATGGAAAATCATTACGAAAAAAGGAGAAGACAATATATGGAAAACAATAGTAACAATAAACTTGAGAACTTGAGCAAGTTTGCCGTGAACCTCAACGAGAAGGCGGCCCAGGGCAAGCTTGATCCTGTCATCGGCAGGGACGAGGAGATCCGTAGGGTCCTCCAGATCCTGAGCCGCAGGACAAAGAACAACCCTATCCTGGTCGGTGAGCCAGGTGTGGGAAAGACGGCCATTTCGGAGGGCATAGCCCAGAAAATAGTGGATGGCCAGGTCCCTGAGAACCTGAAGTCGAAGAAGATATACTCCCTTGACCTGGGTGCGCTTATCGCAGGTGCAAAGTACCAGGGCGAGTTCGAGGAGAGGCTGAAGGGTGTGGTCAAGGAAGTCGTTGACAGCGACGGGGAGATCATACTGTTCATAGATGAGATACATACCCTTGTGGGTGCGGGGCGTTCTTCCGGGGCGATGGATGCTTCAAACATCCTGAAGCCGGCCCTGGCGAGAGGTGAACTGAGGACGATAGGGTCCACTACCCTGGACGAGTACCAGAAGTACTTCGAGACGGACAAGGCCCTGGAGAGAAGGTTCCAGATGGTCATGGTGGACGAGCCTACCCCGGCGGAGTCCATTTCCATCCTCAGGGGGCTGAAGGAAAGGTATGAGAACCATCATAAGGTACGTATCGAGGATGATGCTCTTATCGCTGCGGTGGAGCTTTCACACAGGTACATCACCAACAGGTT